>JBIISW010000208.1:0-3513 GCA_044340865.1 Bacteroidia bacterium
CCCTGCTTTTCCTACATCTCCAACCACACGTTCGTGATCGCTATCATAACCTCGATGTGTCGCTAAATCAAAAGCAACTGATAATCCTTTTTGTCCCGCAGCTAAGTTTTTTTTATAAAAAGCATTGCTGTCTTCTGCCGTGCTAAATCCTGCGTATTGTCTTATTGTCCATGGATTTTGAACATACATACTTGAGTAAGGACCTCTTAAAAACGGCGCTTTCCCTGCACCGAAATGGAGATGTTCAAATGTTTGTATGTCATTTAAATTGTAATGCGATTTAACAACAATTTGTTCCGCTGTTGTAAAGTCCACTGAATCTAATGATTTTGACTGATTTTGAGTTGACTGAAATGATGTATTTGAAAAATCTTTTCTCATTAAAATAAAATTAAAATTTAAGATGTTTTACTGAAATTCCTGCTTTTTGTAATTCTTTTAATGAATCAATTCCAATTTTTAAATGATCATTAACAAAATCAGCACTTACTTTTTTATCGCTTTCTTCTGTTTTTACACCTTCAGGAATCATTGGTTGATCTGAAACTAAGAGTAATGCTCCAACTGGTATTTCATTATGAAAACCAACACTGAAAATAGTAGCTGTTTCCATATCAATAGCCATTGCTCTGATGACTCTTAAATACTCTTTGAATTTTTCGTCGTGTTCCCAAACTCTTCTATTAGTTGTGTAAACAGTTCCAGTCCAGTAATCTCTTCCACTTAAACGAATAGTGTAGGAAATTGCTTTTTGTAAATTAAATGAAGGTAATGCAGGTACTTCATTTGGTAAATAATCGTTAGACGTCCCTTCGCCTCTAATAGCTGCAATAGGTAATATTAAATCTCCAATTTCATTTTTCTTTTTTAATCCACCACATTTTCCTAAAAATAAAACGGCTTTGGGGTTGATGGCGGTTAGCAAATCCATGATGGTTGCAGCCATTGCGCTTCCCATACTAAAGTTAATAATCGTAATACCATCAAATGTGGCAGATTGCATGGGTCTATCTAATCCTTCCACTTCAACATGATTCCACTCAGCAAATGTTTTTACATATCCGCCAAAATTGGTCAATAAGATATAAGAGCCAAATTCTTCTAATTTTTTACCCGTATAACGTGGTAACCAATTATTAACGATTTCTTCTTTTGTTTTCATACCCTTAATTTAATTCAAACAAAGTTATAAAGTATTTTATCTTTTTATATGATTATTATTTTAACCTATATTTATCCTAATTTTAAACTTAAAATGAATTTACAGAAATTAAATTTCCCTGATATACAAGGTCGTTTTAAAGAAAAGCCAAATGGGCAAATGCAGCTGTTTGATAATATCCGCAAAAAGTTTGTTGATTTAACGCCAGAAGAATGGGTAAGGCAGCATTTAGTGTCGTATTTAATTCATAGTAAAAATATTCCACCCTCATTAATTTCGGTAGAGAAGCAATTGGTATTAAATGGAACAAAAAGACGAACGGATGCGGTAGTTTATGATCCAGCATTAAGTCCTTTGTTGATTATCGAATGTAAGGCGCCAAATGTTATCTTAAATCAAGAAACAGTAAATCAGGCATTAGGTTATAATTTGGTTTTAAACGTTCCTTTTGTGTTGTTAACGAATGGCTTATCTCATATTTGTTTTCATTATTTTAATCAAAAAGCTACTATTTTATCAGAAATTCCAAGTTTTGAGGAACTTCAGAAAAAAGCATAAAAAATTGATTACTAATAAGTTAAATTTAATTAACCTTTTAATTTAACGATTAATTAGCACATTAACAACAATTAACATTGCGATTGTGAAATAAATACCTTATGTTTGTAAAACACGACATAAAAATGATGTTAATCAATAAAATAGGTATATCAATAGTTGCTTTGGCTCTTTCACTCAATGGAAGTGCTTCTGTTTCTATGCCTGTTTTTTCAAACGTTTCATTTTTAAATCACGCTTCAAATCCGGATGAAAAACCGATTAAAGATGATGATGGAAAAAAGAAGGTTGTGAAAAAAGATGATACAACGCGTGTACCCTTAAATCCAACTCTATTACTTGCAGGACATAGTGATGAAGATCATGAAGATCATGAAGAAGTTGATTCCTTATTAGCGTTTCCTTCAAATGACTTATACACCAGTTGGGATACAACGGTTATTCATCCATATTCATTTTCTCAATCTTTTAAAAAGGATTCAGCATCAATAGTTTTTACTGAGCCAACAGATTGTGGTTTCAAAATTCCTTTTAACGGCAATGTAACTTCAGAATTTGGTTGGAGAAAAAGAAGACCTCATTATGGAACTGATATAGATTTGGAAACTGGTGATACTGTTGGTTCTGCGTTTGATGGGATGGTTCGTATTGCTAAATTAAATCGTAGTTATGGAAACGTAGTTATTATTAGACATAAAAACGGATTAGAAACAGTTTATGCTCATTTATCAAAAATATTAGTTGAAGCAGGACAACATGTTGAAGCTGGTCAAATGATTGGCTTAGGAGGAAATACTGGTCATTCTTTCGGTTCTCATCTTCATTTTGAAATGCGCTATTTAGGTCAAGCAATTGACGCAGAAGATTTCGTTGATTTTGAAAAAGGAGTTTTGAAAAGTAATCAAGTTACCTTTACTAAAGCTGATGTTGAAACAAAATATGATTTAAGAGCTTTACATTCTCGTCAAAAAAGAGATTTAAATTTAACGCGTGTTTCGTCTTCAAAGTCTAAACATGGTAAAGTCTATAAAGTCAGAAAAGGTGATACGTTAGGTAAAATTGCACAGCGTAATCATACGACTATAAAAGCTATTTGTAAGAAGAATGGCATCAAGAAAAATAAAGCATTACGTCCTGGTCAAAAACTAAAAGTGTAATCCTTTTCCTTTTTAACATTTAATTTTCGAGTATGGTTTAATTTTTGTTTAAGTATGACTTAAATGAAAGAGGAATTATTACATACGATTTGGAAATATAAATTGACGGGTACAGTTGATTATATTGGCACAAAGCAAGAGAAAATTAAAATTATTTCCATTGGTGAACATAATCATCATTCTGGACCAGATTTTTTTAATTCAAAGGTTGAGATAAATGGGTTAATGTTAGTTGGGAATTTAGAAATCCACATTAAAACATCAGATTGGTTAAAGCACAAACATCAGTATGATAAAGCGTACGATAATTTGGTTTTACACGTTGTGTATGAGCATGATGTTGAACTTCCTCAAAATGAGCAATTCAATGTTTCCGTTCTTGAATTAAAAAAACACATTAAATCTTCGCTATTAAATCAATATCAAAGTATCGAAAGTTCAAAACAACGAATACCTTGTGGGAAATCCATTACCACCGTTTCACCCATCATTTGGAAATCGTGGTTAGTTCGATTAGCTGTTTCTCGTTTAGAAGATAAAACAAATTATATTTCGGCAATTTTTGATTCAGTGAACCAAAATTTAGAGGAAACACTTTATGTTTTGTTATGTAGAAATTTTGGGTTTAAAATCAAT
>JBIISW010000074.1:0-12386 GCA_044340865.1 Bacteroidia bacterium
ATACCTGTACATGTATTTACAACTACGGTTACTGATGCAGCACCAGCAGCACAAGCAGCATTAAATGTATATAAGGTAGTTGTTGTAGGTGTTACTGATACAGACAATGTTGTAGCGCCAGTATTCCATGCATAAAGTGAAGCAGAAGTATTACCTGTTAAAGTTACAGAAGCGCCCAAACAAATGATTGAACTTGAAGACGTTGCTGATACAGTAGAGCTAGGTGAAATGGCTATAGTAGAAGTATATACATCTTGAACTTTTTGTCCAATATCCGCTCCTAATTGATATCTCCCTGTTAATGATCCAGTAAATACTCCAGTAGCAGTATACGTCTTGCTTGTTACAAAAGAATTTGTAGAAGCTGATCCATCACCAAAATCAGTTGTGAAAATTGGATCAGTGGTTGGAACGAGAGACGGAGTAACGGCTGCTGGCCAAGAAATAAAGAACTGATTTAAATTATACTGTCTATTGACAAATAAAGAGTTTGAGGTATTTGAATATGAAACAGCCGTATTGACACAGTATGGTGGAGTTGATGTTGGATTAGAACTAGCTGAGAGATTGACGTTAACAATTGGGAGGGTAATAAATTCTTTATCAGTTCCCGCTGGATTCCAAAAGTTAGTTTGTGAGGTCCAAACACCATTGTATCTAATAAAAGATAAACTTTCTCCGTATTTTAATGCTGTAGGAGTAATTGTAGAGGTAACCGAATAAGCATTATTCATATACGGTTTAATAGTATCTGTAGTTGTAGAACCATTAGCGAAACCAATGGCATAATTTGTCATAACGCGTGGCGTTGTAAATAATGCACCAGCATAAGAACCAGCTGTACCTGTTATAACAGCTAAACCAGAATCCACTTTTGTGGTTGGTTTGTATGTTGCATCTACATTGTATAAGTAAATTTTAACCGGTACCGCTGTACTAGTTGATGTAGCTTGTCTAGAAAGTAAAACATAAGCTCCTTTAACCGTAACTGTATTTGTGCTTAAAAAAGAACTTGCGAAGCCACTAAATGATACACCAGTAGCTTGATAGGGCGATTTAAAAGCACTAAATCCAGTGGGTGTTGCATTTCGGTAATAATATTTATTATAGAAGTACCATAACGTATCATTCGTTCCAATTGCAGCTGTTTTAGCTGTTGAATTTGATTCGATAAATGGTAAATGTTTAATTGGTGCTTCAACATTTTCTGTAACTAAATGAGATGTTTGACTCACTGCAGAATTGCTCAATAAAGCAAAAATGCCGATAGATAGTAGTTTTTTTATCATAGGTTTTTTTTTAAGGTTTAATCAAATTTATATAAGTAAAACGAGAATGTCAAGTCGCTCACTCATTTTAACAAAAATAGTTTTGAGGCTTATGGTTCATAAAACGCTTTTTTGCCTTAAAATCTACCTTTTAAGATTGAAATTTTCGAAAAGTATGGATTTTGTCGTTTTTAGTATCTACATACTAACTATTTTAGGTAAATTTGATGTTAAGTCTGTTTATGCAATATATATTTAACTATTAAGATCTATGCGTTTAGGTTGCTTTTTTGTTATTTTTTTTCTTTTAAGTTTATCAACTTCATTTGCCCAATCATTAAATGAAGCTGATTTAAAAAAAGAAGCCTTAAAAAGCTTTGAAAACGAAGATTACAGTTCTGCTTATAAATTATATTCTCAGTTGGTTTCACTTTATCCAAAAGATCCGGATTATAATTTTCATATTGGCGTTTGTATGTTGTATATCGAACCTGATAAAAAGAAACCATTCTCATACCTCAAATTAGCGGCATCAAGTCCAAAAGATTCACCAAAAGAGTCTAAATTTTACCTTGCCAAAACATATCATATCAATTATCAGTTTGATGAGGCCATTAAATTATATAATGATTATAAACAAATAGGTAGTTCTTCTTCCATCAAACGATTAGAGGTTGATAGAGAAATTGAAGCTTGTAAAAACGGAAAGCGATTATTATCAAGCTTAACGGATTTAGAGGTGGTTAATAAAAAGCAGCTTAATAAAGCAGATTATTTTAGAAGTTATGACATTAAAAACATCGGTGGTAAATTATTAGTAAAACCTGACGATTATATTTCTTCTATTGATAAAAAAAAGAAAGAAAGTTCAGTCATTTATTTATCTAGTCAAGGCGATTTTATATACTATTCAAGTTATGGCGAATCTGGTTCAACAGGAAAGGATATTTACGTTGTAACAAAGTTGGAAAATGGAACATGGACAAAACCTCAAATGCTTCCAACGACTATTAATACCAATTTTGATGAAGATTTTCCGTTTTTACATCCAAATGGCAAAACCCTTTATTTTGCTTCCAAAGGTCATAATAGCATGGGAGGCTATGACATTTTTAAATCTGATTTTAACGACGAAAATCAAACGTGGAGTAAACCTATTAATCTTGAATTTCCTATTAATTCGCCAGATGATGATATTTTATTCGTTACGGATTCTTTAGAAAAACAGGCATTTTTTAGTACAAGTCGTTACAGTCCGTTTGGTAAGATTGATGTATTGAAAATAAATACGGATCGTCGTCAAATTGATTTAGCTTTCATTAATGGTAAGGTTTCTAAGGAAGATCCAGAGCAAAGCTTAAAATCAAAGGTAACTGTCAAGGAAAATGAGACAGGGAAACTCATTGGCGTTTTTCAAGCACTGGACAATGGCAATTATTCGATTGAACTTCAAAATGGTATCAACTATTTGTTTACGGTAGAAACTCCAGGAATGGATATTCAATCGCAAGAAATTCAAATTCCAGCAGCTCAATCTTTAAAACCATACAATCAAGAAATCACCTATTCTGATAAAAAATTAAAAATCATCAATTATTTTGATGAAGAAATGGCCGATAATAATTATTCGGTTATGCTTGATTTGATTGAGAAAAAAGCGAAGTTAGAAGTAAATGAAAATGAAGTCAATAAAAACCCAATGCAAACGCAAACGGATGTAGTTGATAACAATACTATTAGCGCTGTTAATACAACAAAGCCAGTTATTAATAATGATAATAAGGTAAATGCAAATAAAGGTGTTACCAATCAAGAATTGCTGTCGATAGCAAAACATGATGCTCAAGAAGCATCTGAAGAAACGGTTAAGTTAAAACAACAGGCTCAAACGGCTTTTAATTTAGCAAATCAAAAGACCTCTGAGGCTATTGAAACAGAGAAAATGGCTGATGAGGCTATGGAAAAAGCCCTGCTAATTAATGATTCTATTTTAAAAACTAGAGAAGTATCTAAAGCAAATGATCTAAAACAAGAAGCAAAAATTGACGCACGAGTTGCAAATACAGCAACAAACCTAGCTAAAATATTAGAGGCTGATGCCATTACGAAACAAAAGGAAACAGACTTAACGCAAGAATACATTCATCAATTAGAGCTAATCACAACAAATAAAAACAATTCAGAAGCCTTAGCTAAACTCGAAAAGATACAAAAAGAGTTGGATCTTATTTCTAAGCAGAAAAATCAATCCGATGAATTGTTCCTCTCTTTAAAAGCACAAGGTGATATTAAAACGACTGCCTATTCAACTGCTCAAAACAGAACAGAAAACTTATTGCAAGAAGTTGAGCAAATGAAATTAGAAGTGAAAACACTTCAAAGTGATTTAGCAAAAGAAAAGGATAAATCCATTAAAGAAAATATTTCTGCACAAATTGTTGAGCTTAATAGTGATATTGAAAATAAAAACAAAGAAATAGCCTCAGCGGAACAAGCTAGTGCCAGACTTAAAAATGAGGCTACTGGCATTGAAAAAGAAATTGATGTAGCATCAAAAATTTTAAATCAACAATCAGAAACGTTTGTTTATAATGATGAAAAGATCGAAACTACTGACGCTGCAAATCCTTCAAAATTAAAAACAAGTAGTAGTGAACAACCTATTAATAAAACGGATGTAAAAGATATTAGTAATAAATATGAGCCTACAATTAATTCTGTAGCAATAAATAAAGAAGATGCGATTAATCAGAATGGCGTGTTGGATAATTATAACAAAGAAATTACAATGGCCATTAACGCGAACAGATTGGCCTTAACTTCTTCTTCTAATGATAATGATAAAAAAATTATTTCTAATGAAATAGAAATGTTAGAACAATTAAAAACAAAAAATGATGATCGTATTCTTGCGAATAATGCTAAAATAAAAGAATTTGAATCGATTGCTTTAGCAGGTTCAGAAACAAAAACGATTGCCCCCACAAATACAGTTGCACCAGTTGAAGTCACTACCATTGCGGTGGTGGATTTAAATACGAACGCACCTTCAAAAATTGAATTGAATCAAACTGTTACTAATCAAATAATCACTTTACCAATTGGAACCGACCAACAAGTTATTAATGAAGCAACTAATCAAGCAGAGCAATTAAATGAAGAAGCTTTAAGCATCAGACAAGCTGCTATTACCAAACCAGCTGAAGAAAGAGCTGCTGATATAAAAAGAGCTGTTGAGTTGGAATCGCAAGCTGTCACTAAAAAAATTGACATTGCGAATAAACAACAATTATTAAATATCAGCACGTTTGTTTCTAATCAAAAAAAATTGGAAGAGCTTCAGCAGGTTGCAAAAGGATATGATATTAAAGAGCTAGAAATTGCGGAAATGCAAACCAATGAAGCCATCCTTTATTTTAATAAGGCAAAACAAAAAAGAGATGAAGCTAATTATTACCCAACAGATTTTTCAAAGCTAGGTGGTTATGTAAGCGCTGAAGAAAATGAAAATGTGGCTTTATCAAAACAACAAACAATTTTGGATATTTATGCCAAGTATTTCTTAAATAACAAACTCATTAAACCAATAGAAGAAATTGAAGCTGGGCAAAGAAAAGAGAATTTAACAGACCAAGAGAAGAAAGTTGAAACCTATAACGAGCAAATTGTTGAAGATTTAAGACGCCTATCGAGTGCAAATCAAAATGCCTTTCAAAATAAATTATCTGAAATACCAGAAAATCTCTCCCCAGGCCAACTTTCCACAAAAAATAAAGCCGAACAATTATTTACTAGAAGTAAGCAACTATTAACACAAGCGAATAAAACATACGACGCTTCAAAAAAGAAAGAATTGATGGTTGAGGTAAATTTAACCGAAAAAAAAGCAATCAATTTATTAGATCAATTAATGACGAGTGATTTATCTCCAGATGCATCCGAAACAAACAATCTAGCTTCTGAAATTGATGCCAATTCAACAGAAAATAGAGTAAAAAACAATCTTACTAGTTCCAATAATCTTCCAGAAATAAATGTCGAAGGTTTTGAAACTAAGAAAGTAAGCGTGTATAATATTAGTAATCCAATTCCAATTGATTCGAAGTTCAATGATGGACTTATTTTTAAAGTTCAAATTGGAGCATTTAAGCAGGCCTTGCCTAATGACGCATTTAAAGGGATTTCACCTATTGTAGCGCAAACAACGCCTTCCGGATATTTAAGATACATGGCAGGAAATTTTGAAAAATACGAAGGCGCTTACACAGTTAAAAATTATTTGAAAAATGCAGGATATAAAGATGCATTTATAGTGGCTTATTTAAACGGTGTTCGTATTACACTGAATGAAGCATTGGATAAAGCTAAAGCAAATGGTCAAACAATTAGCATTGCACAAAATACTGAAGTTGTAAATACAAATAATCCTGTGCCTAGTGTTGTATCAAATACAACTAATACAGCATTAGTTGAGGTTGCGAAAGAATTAGAACAGACAAATGGGTTGCTTTATACTATTCAAATCGGATTATTCGGAAGTCAAGCCACGCGCACTCAATTATTTAATTTAACACCTATTTATTCTGAGAAATTACCAAATGGTCTTTTCAGATATACAGCTGGTATTTATAATAATCCAGAAACCTTGCTGCAAGATAAATTTAAAGTAGTGAATACAGTTGGAATAAAAGACGCATTTGTTACGGCTTATTACAATTCTAAGCGAATACCTTTTACAGAAGGTAAAAAGATACAAGCTGATAATGTGAATGTAAAAATGGAAACACAAAATCCAATCGTATTTCCTGAAGCAGTCATTCAAACAACTCCATTGATTCAAACACCGGCGCCAATTCAAACAAATGTAACTTTAGATCCAAATAGAGTTCAACCTTTCACAAATGGTGTTCAATCTGGTCCAACTCCAACTGCTGAAAATGGTGTTAAATCTGACGATTCAGGAATCTCATATAGAGTTCAAATTGGAGCGTATAAGAATCAAGTACCAAATGAAGTGGCTGCATCGTTTTTAAATATTAAAACATGGCCTGTAAATGCAATTATTATCAATGAATTATATATTTATACAATCGGTAATTTCAATGATATTAATTTTGCGAAAAAATTAAGAGACGAAGCTATTTTACTAGGCATTTCTGATTCGTTTATCAGTGTCTATAAAGATGGTAAAAAATTGTACGGAACAGAAGCAACGCAATATTTAAACAAATAAAAGTTAAACTATGATTTTATGTAATTTGACTGAAACAGCTGAACTTGTTGAAATTAAATCTCAAACAGAAAAATTGAATCGCATTATTTTATTCAATGATGATGTCAATACGTTTGAATGGGTAATTGAATGCCTGATGTTATATTGTCAACACGATGTTATTCAAGCAGAGCAATGCGCAACGATAGTTCATTACAATGGAAAGTGTGAGGTAAAAACAGGTTCATTAAAAGCATTAAAACCAATATGCGAAACACTCTTAGAAAAAGGTTTGAGTGCTGAAATCAATTAATTTTAAAATGAAAAAAATTATTCTCTTATTAAGTGCATGTGGTTTTATTTTTTCAGCTTGCCAAAAAAATGCCATAACTGGTCGTCGCTCTTTAAATTTAATACCAGAATCAGAAATGATCGCGATGAGTTTAACCGAGTATGATCAGTTTTTAAAAGAACACCAAACTTTGCCAGGATATCATAAAAACACGATCTTGGTAAGAAATGTTGGAATAAAAATCCAGAAAGCAGTTGAAAAATACTATGCCGAAAAAGGGTTAAGTAATCAATTATCTGGATTTAAATGGGAATTCAATGTTGTTGAAGAAAATGTTGTGAATGCTTGGTGCATGCCTGGCGGTAAAGTACTTGTTTATACAGGTCTTTTGCCTGTGACGCAGGATGAAGCTAGTTTGGCCATTGTTATGGGACATGAAATAGCTCATGCCATTGCTGGCCACGGAAATCAACGAATGAGTCAGGCAATGATGGTGCAGTTTGGAGGCGCTGTTTTATCTACTGCGATGCAGCAAAAACCTCAAGTAACGCAGTCAGTGTTTCAACAAGCGTATGGATTAACAACAAATTTAGGTATGTTGAAATACAGCAGAAGTCACGAAACAGAGGCAGATAAAATGGGTTTAATTTTTGCTGCAATGGGCGGATATAACCCAGAAGTAGCTATTGCGTTTTGGGAACGCATGGCATCGGCAAACAATGGGGTGAAACCTTTAGAGTTTTTGAGTACTCATCCAAGTGATGAAACTCGCATTAAAGCATTGAAGGCATTTATGCCCGAGGCAAAAAAACATTATTTAATAAATTAAAATTATTTGACTTTGATAAATAAATAATGTATATTTGTTTATTAATAATTTTTAAAATAATAAAATGAGCACAGGAACAGTAAAATTTTTTAACGAAACAAAAGGATTTGGTTTCATTAAAGAGGACGAATCAGGAAAAGAGTACTTTGTACACGTAACAGGTTTATCTGACAAAATCAGAGAAAATGACACAGTAACTTTCGATATTCAAGAAGGTAAAAAAGGATTAAATGCAGTAAACGTAAAACTATCATAGTTATATAATACCATTTAAAATCTATCCCCTCGTTGTGAAACGAGGGGATTTTTTTTTGATTAATAGTTTGATTAAATTGTTAATTATGGTAAAAAATGGTATTTTAGAACTTTAAATAAATAAAAACTAGTCATTAAAATTATGGAAGAAACGGTAGCAACAAAAGGTCACCCAAAAGGATTATATTTATTATTTGCCACAGAAATGTGGGAGAGATTTTCTTATTATGGAATGAGAGGTATATTAATTTTATACCTTACAAAATCTTTAGTAGAAGGTGGATTGGGTATTAACGAGCAATCAGCTTCTTTAATTTATGGTTTTTTTACCGGTTTCGTTTACTTTACTCCATTAATTGGTGGCTGGTTAGCAGATAAATACTTAGGTCAAAGAAACGCTATAACCATTGGTGGTATCACCATGATGATTGCTCAGTTTGTTTTATTTGGAATAAATACTCAAACGGGACTTTATATTGGATTGTTTTTATTAATTATTGGTAACGGATTTTTCAAACCAAATATTTCTACAATTGTAGGAAGGTTATATTCCGCTAACGACCCAAAAAGAGATTCTGCTTTTTCAATTTTTTATATGGGTATAAATTTAGGTGCATTCATAGCTCCTTTAGTTATTGGTTTATTTGCTGAAAATTTATTTGCAACAAAAGATGAAACTGGTAAGATTTTAACTTATGGTTATAAATATGGATTTTTAATTGCTGGTTTAGGAATGTTACTAGGTCAAGTGTTATTTAACACAATGGCTAAAAAATACCTTGGTAACATAGGCGAATCTCCAGCTAAACAAAAAGCAAGTGCTGATTTAGAGAATAAAGTTGCTGATCCAGAAAAACCATTAACAAAAGAAGAAAAGCAAAGAGTTACCGTTATTTTTATTTTAACGGCGTTCGTGATATTCTTTTGGGCAGGTTTTGAGCAAGCAGGATCATCATTAAGTTTATATACTGATAAATTCATCGATAGAACTGTATTTGGTTTTGAAATTCCAACATCATGGTTTCAGTCTGTTAACCCATTATTTATTGTAGCTCTAGCGCCATTATTTTCTATTTTTTGGACAAGTAACCTTGGTAAGAAATTAACAACACCTGTTAAAATGGGCTTAGGAATGATTTTATTAGGCATTGGATTTTTCTTTATGCTTGGTGCCGTTTCAGAAAGAGGTGGAGACAATCAAGATATTACCATTAAGGCAAGTTTATTTTGGTTAGTGATGACTTATTTAATTCATACGTTAGGAGAATTGTGTTTATCCCCAGTTGGATTATCTGTTGTAACTAAATTAGCACCTGTTAAACTAGCATCTCTAATGATGGGAGTTTGGATGTTAGCAACATTTGTAGCCAACATTATTGGTGGTTTCGTATCAGCATACGTAGAAGCATTAGGTGCATTTGCAATTTTTGCTACCATTGCAGGTTTTGTAATTGTTTTAGGCGTTGTTATGATTGCTTTAAGCAAGCCTATTTTAAAAATGATGCACGGCGTTAGATAATTTTGATAATACAATACATTAAAAACCTCTCTGAGTCATTAGAGAGGTTTTTTTATTAAACTGAATAATTGAATACCTATGGAACAACAATTAACAATCGACGACATACAAAATTTTAAAGGTAAATATCCAAAACAAATTTGGCCTTTGTTTTTTAGTGAAATGTGGGAGCGTTTTAGTTTTTATGGAATGAGGGGAATGTTAGCCTTTTTTATGGTTAATCAACTTGATTTTGATAAAGTAACAGCAAACCTTCAATATGGCGCTACACAAGCTTTTGTGTATGCCTTCACATTTATAGGTGGTTTATTAGCAGATAAAATTTTAGGTAAAAGACGTTCTTTATTTTGGGGTGGATTATTAATGATTGTTGGAAGTGTTTTATTAGCTATTAATCCGAAAGATTTTTTCTTTTTAGGAATAGCCTTTAATATTATTGGAACAGGTTTTTTTAAACCTAATATTTCCAGCATGGTTGGTAATTTGTATAAAGAAGGCGATGGTAGAGTAGATGCTGGTTTTATGCTCTTTTACGCTGGTGTAAATGCAGGTGCTTTTTTTGGCGGGTATTTATGCATTGCCATTGGTAAAGGTGAAATGCTGTCAACAGTAATTGCTGAAGAGTTGCGCTGGAATATTGCATTTGGTATTTCATCAATTTTTATGATAATAAGTCTATTAACGTTTTCTCAAACTCAAAAAAAATTAGGACAAATTGGTTTATCACCTTTATTAGATAAAGATCCAAGTTACCGAAAGCGTTTAGAAATCATCACCTGTGTTGGTTCTATTTTGGCAATTCCACTTATTATGGCCATGGTTTCTAAAACAGAATATACTGATTATTTTATGTACACGATTGGACCTGCATCTTTGTTATATGTATTGTATGAAATGAAAAACTTTTCAGTTGCAGAAAATAAAAAAATTATTGCAGCTGTTTTATTTATGTTTTTTTCAATCATTTTTTGGGCATTTTTTGAGCAGAGTGGAGGCTCACTTAGCTTTTTTGCTGCAGAAAACTTAAACCATAATTTGTTAGGAATTAATCTTGACCCAAATGGCGTTAATAATTCATCCAATTCATTATTTGTAATCATTTTTGCAACACCATTAGGTTTGCTTTGGTTGTTTCTACATAAACGCAAATACGAGCCAAATACCATTGTAAAGTTCGGTTTAGGTTTTATATTTCTTGCACTTGGTTTTTATATATTTTATTACACTAAGTTTTTTAGTGATGCAAATGGAATGACATCTTTAAATTTATTTACGATGGGTTGGTTTATTATAACCTTTGGAGAATTGTGCTTATCGCCAATTGGAACGTCTGTTATGACAAAATTATCACCTCAAAAACTTCAAGGTGTTATTATGGGAATGTGGTTTTTAGCAAGTGCCTATGGTCAATATTTTGCTGGTTTATTAGGTGCTAATATTGCAGAAGCTTCAGAAAATTCTACAAACATGGAGAAGCTTACAATTTATGCAGATGGTTATAAAGAGCTTGCAATTTACGCATTCATAGCTGGTGTTTTATTGATTGTAATTTCTCCATTCATCAAAAAATTGATGGGTAACGTCAAATAATTTTAAAGTTTTATAAATATGCACACAGCAAATACAAATTCTGAAATTATTTCTAACATAAATTTTTTACAATCAAAATCTGAACGAGATCATTATGAAAATTGTGAATTTGTCAATTGTGTACTTTCTGATATCTCTCAATTAACCTTTATCAACTGTTCTTTTAAAAATTGTAACTTAAGTAATTGTGTTGTCAATAATAGTATGATACAAGATGTTAGTTTTTTAGATTGTAAATTATTAGGTGTTAATTTTTCTCAAGCTAAAGATTTTGCTTTTACTGTCTTTTGTAAACATTGTAATTTAGATTATGCTTCATTTGATAAAAAGAAATTAAATAAAAGTGTTTTTGATCACTGTAAAATGCATCACGTTAACTTCACGTTGGCTGATTTAAGTAAAAGTAAATTGATTAACTGTGATTTATTAGAAGCCCATTTTTCTCAAACAAACATCGCAACCGTTGATTTTACAAGCTCTCACAACTTTTCAATCAACCCGGAAAATAACCAAATTAAAAAAGCTAAATTTTCAATGCAAGATTTAGAAAAACTATTATATCAATATGACATTATTGTAGAGTAACGTATAGACATTATTCTACAATAATTTTTGTACTTTTTGAATGACTTGAACTTGTCAATTTAATGATATATAATCCTTTTCCAAATGCGCCTAAGTTTATTTCTTTTTTCATTTCTTTAGTTAATTGAGGAATGTTTTCACTCTGAATGATTTGACCAATGGCGTTATAAATATCCAATGTGTAATTTTCACTATTCACCGAGTTAACAACAATATTAATTTTTCCAGTTGTAGGATTTGGAAACACTTGATAGGTAGTTTGTAAATCAGCATCGGTTATCCCCGTATTTAAAGGACTCACAATGTTTATATTATCTAAATAAATTGCTTGACCATAAAATCCTCTGTTTTGAAAAGCAAAGATGACGTTGGGTTGTCCTGCATATGTAATTAAGTCAACAGTGTCAGTTTCCCATTGTGAAGAATTTGGAACAAAGATAGCCGCAGTTTCATCTGGAGCTGTTGCTAATTGAATATCTCCTTTATTATAAATTTGAGTAAATGTAACGCCACAATCAGTTGAAACTAAAACGGCTAGCGTATCTGTATTAGCACCACTGTAGCGTGCATAAGCTCTATCAAAGTATAATTTAGGATGGATAGCAGATGTGAAATTAAATTTCGGCGACCTAAGTTCATCTCGTTTTCGATTAACATCATTATTGTAATTATCAAAAAATACAGATGCTGCGCTTACTCCAAAACCACCAATAGTATTGCTATGTTGCCATGTGACTCCATCATTTCCTTTATCAATATTTTCCCAATTGATTGGTGTAACGGTTGAGGTAAAACCTTCTGTATAGGGCAAAGATTGAGGTGTTACCACATTGATA
>JBIISW010000210.1:0-3492 GCA_044340865.1 Bacteroidia bacterium
ATACTTCGTATTTAGCATTTGTTTTTTTATCTACCTATCTACAATATAATGTACAACGCGGTTATTTAGTTAATCAAACTAACTCACATAGTGAACGATCAATTTGGCTTTTAAAACATAAAAAAATATTACTTATCAGTGTTGGGCTAGCTTTTATTACAGTTTTGTTTTTATGTAATTCGTTAAGTGCAACGTCCATTACCATTATGGTTATTGCCGAATTAATATCTACACTTTACTATTTACCTCCTTTTAATATAAGAAAACATGGATACTTGAAGCCCTTCATTATTTCAATCATTTGGGTCATTAGTTGCGCTGCAGTGCCACTCATTGAAAATAATATTTTAACGTACCATAGTTCCCTATTCTTAATTGCACAGTTTTGTTTAATCTCTGTGTTGTGTATCTTATTTGATATAAAAGATAGTGTGAGTGACTTTAAAAATGGCGTCAATACATACGCTAACCGATTTGGAATTAGTGTCACAAAACTAATTTGCTTAATTATCCTAATGGTAGGAGGTTTTTCATTCTATGTCTTCACACAAAACAGTTATTTACTCATTGCAATGATGGCGATATTACTTATTACAAGCTTAACTGTTTTAATCAGTAAGGAAAAACGGCACAGTTTTTATTTTTATTTATGGGTTGATGGATTACTAATACTACAAGGAGTTGTATTTTATTTTATCATTAAAAATAACGATGTCCATTTAGGTAATTTGTTACATAATCTGTAACACCTTCTTCCAAGCTAGTAAAAGATTTGTTATAACCCTGATGCATTAATTTTCTCATGTTAGCCTCTGTAAAGTATTGATATTTGTCTCTAATATCAATTGGCGTGTCAATATATTCAATATTTACCGGTTTATTTAATGCCTTAAATGTGGCTGTTGCTAAATCTAAAAACGTACGCGCTTTACCACTTCCTAAATTATAAATTCCATTATTTAAATTACTTGTATAAGCAAAGTATAACACATCAACTAAATCTTTTACATATACAAAATCACGTAATTGACCTCCATCTGTATAATTTAGGTTATGTGATCTAAACAATTTTACAAATCCTTTTTCTTTTATTTGATTATAAGAATGAAAAATAACGGATGCCATTCGTGCTTTATGAAATTCATTTGGACCATAAACGTTAAAGAACTTAAATCCAATCCATTTAGGTGGCATTTGATTTTGTAAAATCGCCCATTTATCAAAATCATTTTTGCTATCTCCATAAGGATTAAGTGGTTTCAACAACGGAATGTTTTCTTCATCATCATCATACCCAAACTCCCCCAAACCGTATGTTGCGGCAGATGACGCATACACTAATGGAATAGTATTTACAGTACATAATTTCCAAATAGATTTAGTATAATTTAAATTTAGGTCATTAAAAATATCAATGTTAAATTCGGTTGTATCTGTTCTTGCACCTATATGATAAACAAAAGAAACCTGTTCAGGATTTTTTTCGAACCACACTAAAAACTCAGAGCGGTCTAATGTTTTAGTAAATTTTTTATCCGTAAAATTTCTATTTTTTTCTTCTACCGAAAAATTATCTACTAATAGAATATGTGTGAGACCTTCGCTGTTTAATTTAGATAATAAACTGCTTCCTATAAAACCTGCCGCACCTGTAATTACAATCATTTTATTATTTAATTACTGTTAGTTTTTTTGTTGTTTTAAACCCATTTACCGAAACCTGAACGCTATAATTACCAGGCATTAAATTACTAACTATTAGATCGTGATTTGATATTCCTGACTGTTTATAGCTACTTTCCGAATAAATCAATTCACCTAATATACTGTATACCGAAATAATAACTTCTGCATCGTTTTTCAACTCATAGGATAAACGACATTGACTGGTTGATGGGTTAGGAAATAGATTAAAATTAAATGATTGCTTTTGTTGTTCTTTAATTCCAACTACTTCAGGCGATGATGTTAATTTTGTTTCAGCAACGTTTATCACCGTTCGCTTCTTAGTATCTGTGCTAAACTCTGTCAATACGCCAATTAAATAAATATTATCTTCGTTGTATCTGTATTCAGTTCCTGTTGGTAATTCTAATGTATAGGTATAAGGCTTAGAATAAGTTTGTCCAATAGTGGATCCACTTGTTGGAATAATGCCAGAAGCACCATAAGAACCACTTAACATGGTATCAATAACAAATTGATGTTTATATCTGTTAGAACCCATTATAAATGTTGTCGGATTTAAATAATTACCAAATTGATAATATGGTGAAGATGGGATATTGTATAAATAACTATATTGATTCCAACCATTATCCAATAAACTATCTTGGATCGCGCCAAACACGTTGTTTTCTTTAATATATAAATTCAAACGATAATCTCCTTTTACATCGGCTAAAAACGAAGAAGAAACAGTTGCATTGATAACACGTGTTGATGGATTATAATTAATGGCTGTTAATGAAACACTAGCAGGAACAGGCATTGTTTGCCTCTGTGTAATAGAAGCACTCCAATTACCTCGTTCGACTGCCACTTCCGAACTTCCTGGAAGTAAATATTGATCTATCGTAGCCGACGGAAAAACAGTAGCATAATCAGTCATAAGATTTTCTCCAGAAACAGTATTCATATTATCATCGTTATGAAATGATGCAACTACAACATTTGTGTTTGTTAAGGCAACCTCTGCCAGTTTTAATTGCCCATCAGGACACCATCCACACCATGCTCCAGTAAAGGATTCAACGAACACTTTCTTTGAAGGCACGCTACTTGAAATGATTAATGAACCAAATATAGTATCATTACTAGTTTGTTGATCAGCAAAACCATTAATTAACGTTACCCAAACTTTTAATGAATTATAGGAAGGAGTGGATGTAATATACGGAACCGAAAAATTTAATTGTTTACTGTCTAAATATGAAAGCGGAGACACTAAGGTTTGAGTTTCAGTAATTGTAGGGTTAGAGCCAACCTTATAGTTTACTTGTAATGATGTAATTGGTGTAAAACCATTATTTTTAAATGTTGCAGAAATGATATTTGAAATTCCGACCGTAGAATATTTATAAGTATTGTTTATTATTGTACTAGCATCATAACCGTTAGCAATGTTCTTTACAATAATATCGTCTATCCACAACTGGTATTTGTCTGTAGAGTTATTACGGAATGCAACACGAATGCTTTGACCCGCATATGCTGCTAAAGATACTCCTCGGGTTTGCCATGTGTTTTTTTCTGCAGATATATTAAACACTTTATTCGCCGCCGAGAAATCGCCCACAACAGGTGTAGAAGACGTATTTGTTGTTATGTAAATTTCATACCCATCTAAGTTTGTGGCGTCAGGAGACATTGCATCCCACATTAAAACGGTATTAGCTGCAATTGAATTGATTGTAGGAGTAATTAACCAAGCATCGGCTACGCCTGTTGGTTTTAACCAAGATGTAGAAACAGCAAAAGTATCTGCTTGAT
>JBIISW010000211.1:0-3487 GCA_044340865.1 Bacteroidia bacterium
AATACAATTGGACTGTCACCATTGTACTAGCTAGTATGATTGGTGTGTTAGTCTTTGGAATGGGATTAAAGTTTGTCTTAGGTTTAAAAGGCACTGAAGTTGAGAAGGAAGCAGTGTTAGACATGACGGCAATTGACTTAACGCCACCTCCAGCAGATAAAAATGAACCACCACCTCCGCCGCCGCCGCCGCCACCTCCAGTATTGGAAACGGTGAAGTTTGTGCCGCCGGTTATTAAGGATGATGCAGTGGAAACTGATCCGCCACCACCACAAGATAAATTGGTTGAGACTAATGTAAGTACCGTTACACAAGAAGGTGATGGTGATGCAGTTGTTGTGCCAGGTGATGGAAAAGGTGATGGAGTAATTGAAGAAAAAGTAATTGAGCCTTTTTTAATTGTTGAGGAAATGCCTGAATTTCCAGGTGGTCCAGGTGAGATGATGAAATACTTTGCTAAGAACACACAATATCCTCAAATGGCCCGTGAAGCTGGAATTGGAGGAAAATGTTTTTACAGCTTTGTTGTTGCGCCTAGCGGAGATATTACAGATGTAAGATTAAGCAAAGGAGTGCCAGGGTGCGGCGAATGCGATAGAGAAGCAGCAAGGGTAATTAAATCAATGCCTAACTGGAAGCCAGGAAAACAAACAGGAAGAGCAGTACCGGTTAGAGTAACCGTGCCATTTAACTTTAGCTTAAAATAATATATACTAACAAAAAAAATCCCTTTTAATTTATTAAAAGGGATTTTTTTATGTTTAAAATTTTCTTAAAAATTCATATGAAAAAATCGCCAATAGAATTAATAAATTTGAGTTTTAGCGCCATCATGGTTTTACTAACAGTGACTGGCTTCTTCGTTTTTTTATTTACTGATTTAATGTCCGATAGAGTATTTGGAATCAAACGTTATGTATTAGCATTTCTTTTTATAGCGTATGCTATTTATAGAAGTTATCGTATGATGAATCTTTTTAAAGGCGAAAAAAGTAAAAATTAATTTTCATTTAAAAGTATTTCATTTTTTATTTCGTATTTTCAACTTTAGAATTTATTGAAAGGCAATAGTATTAATTTTTTAGTATGCATTATTTTTATAAAACGGTTTTTTTAATTTGCTTGGTCAATACTTTATTTTCGCAAGCAGTTTCTGATGTTAGCCAATTAAGTTTAGATTTTAAATCGCGTATTTTAAAAAAAGGTAAATACATCAATATATCGGGAGAAGTCTATTTTAAAAAATCAGGTAGCGTACTTACAACCCATTTAGTTACTCCCTTTGAAAGTGTTACTATTATTGATGCAAATGGAGATGTAACAAATTATGATTTTAAAGAAAATTCTTTTTCTCAATCAAGTTCTGCACTTTCATCGTCTGAGTCGAGTTACTTTTGGTTTTTCTTAAATGGAAGGTATAACGATTTAGGGTTGCCTAAAATAGGCTATGTTATAAAAGAGACAAAAACTGACGAAGGTTTTTTTGTTACCACATGGGTTCCAAAGAGCGGTCTTCAAACACCTGTTTTAAGAATTGAGTTAGTTCACGAAAAGAGTTTACCCGTTTACCTTGAATTTATTGGAGCTAAGAATAAAAAATTAGGAAAAATTTATTTTTCAAATTATACAAAAATAGGAAAACTATATCTTCCCCTTCAAATCAACGAGTTTGCATATATTGAAAAGGGAGATTCTATAATCACTACAAAAACCTATAGTAATCCTAAAACAAACGAAGGCATAAAGTCAAATTTTGTCGATTTTAAAATTCCGAAAAATGCAAAAATTATTAATATTAAGTAAGCTTTTTATTTTGGTTTTTTTTCTCACAAGTATGAGTCAAGTAAAAGCGCAAGTGAAATCTGATAATGATTTACTTTTTGGAGCTGTTAATTACAAATCTGAATTTGAATCTAAACGAAAGGTCACCTATCTTTTTGAAGGCAAACATCCCATTATAAAATACAATCCAGTGTCTTTAATGTTTGGAGGCTTGTTGTTTGTATATCAAAAAACAATTTCAGTTCAAATAGGTGCGGCTTGTCCTTACGAAGTCAATTGTAGCCAGTTTAGTAAGCAATGCATTCAGAAGTATGGCATATTTAAAGGAATACCATTGACGGCTGATCGCTTGACTCGTTGTACTAAGTTAGCAGGAATTGATATGGTTGAAGGCGTCGACTATAATTCGCGAACGCATAAAATTTACGATAAGCCTTCTGATTATCAAAAAAAGAAAAAGCCATGAAATTACTTGTTTATGTTTTAGTTATTCAATTTACTTTTTTTAATGCGACTATCGTTAATGCGCAAATAAATCAAAATTATGTGTTTATAAATTATTTATTACAGAACGAAAAAAATAAAGAAGCACTTTTTTTATTAAACCAACCAAATGAAATTAAAAATACAGATACGCTTAATTTTTTAAAGGGGTATAATTATTATTTAATGAAGAAAGTAGATACTGCTGCCGTTTTGCTTTCAAAAGTTAGTGCGAGTAGTAATTTGTTCAGTAAGGCAAAAAGCTTTGAAATTTTAAATTTACTTTATGCAAAGAAACATTCAATAGCACTAGGTAAGTTTGATGACTTTTGTATGGATACGGCATTTATGTATCGCCATGTTTTAAATACGATGAAGGCTGGGAATTATTTATTGTTAAGGAAATATGAAAAATTTGACAGCTTATGCAATACATTTCGATACGATGATTTTCGATTAACGAATGAGCAAATGAGACTGAAAGAGTTGTCTATTAGAGCTAGAAAGAATTATAGTAAATCACCTATAAAAGCGGCTTTATTATCATCTGTTGTGCCTGGCTTGGGGAAATTTTATGCAGGAAAAAAGGGAGCATCCATTGCAAGTTTCGCAACTACTACAGCGCTTGGTTTAATGGTAGTTGAGTCTTATTACAGAACAAAAAACATAAAGAGTCCTCAAGTGATAACATTTGGAACGTTATTTACATTTTTTTATGTAGGTAATATTTTCGGAAGTTATTTCAGTGTGCAACAACAAATCAAATCATCTAACGGAAAATTAAATAATGAAATCCTTGCGAGTATTCACGTGCCTATTATTCGTTTTTTTAAGTAGACTTACTTACGCAAACAATGATACTTTGAGGCTGAAGCAGTTTGCTGACAGTCTATTTAGTGCGGGCGATTATTTTGAAGCTTCTGTTTATTATCAAAAATTAGATTTTTTTTTAACGAGTGAACACGGAAAAATTCAAGCAAAATTATCTGCTGCTCATGCAAATAAAATTCTAAAGCAATACGACAACGCCATTAGCATACTCAACACAATTAGTTTAAATGACGTTCATGATTCATTGATTTATCAAGTTAAGTATCAATGTGCTTTGATTAATTATTTAAAGAATGATTTTTTACAAGTTGAGGTATATTTAAATCAGCTCAATTATTTAGTATCAGATTCTAATTACATTACCAAGTCCTTATTACTTCAAGCTCTAAAT
>JBIISW010000075.1:0-12309 GCA_044340865.1 Bacteroidia bacterium
TTAAGCAACGTTATTTAAAAGGATTCCTTCAGATTTTTAATAAATAATTTCACGTGCAGAAACGAACCGTACTCATATTTTCAATTTTTGTAAGCTATATAGTTTTTCAGTTTTTATGGTGGGAAGTTTTATTGGTAAAACAGTCCAATGAAATAATTAAAGAAAAACAAAATTTAGTAGCCTTATCTAGCACTAATTACGATTCGATTTTACAGGATATTCAAGAATTAGAATCAAAAAAATTAAAGCGCGTGTATATGATTGTGGGCGAAGGCACTGTATTTATGCTTATTTTATTATTTGGCATTATGAAAGTGAGAAGGTCCATCAAAAAAGAAATTGATTTAAATGACCAACAAAAAAATTTCATACTCAGTATTTCACATGAACTTAAGACGCCAATCGCAGCATCAAAATTACAAATACAAACCTTATTGAAGCATGAGTTGGATAGAGATAAACAAATCGATATTTTAACGCATGCACTAGATGAAACAGAACGATTGAATAAGTTGGTGGAAAATGTTTTAACGGCTAATCAATTAAATACTAAAACAAATAGTTTACATAAAGAGAATTTTAATTTCAGTGCATTAATACAAAGCATTGGCAAACGCTATTTTTCAACATTAATAAAAAATCAATCGTTGAAAATTTATTGTGAAGAAAATTGTGTGATTTATGCTGACAAGGAATTAGTACAATCTGTTGTTGTTAATTTAATTGAAAACGCAATCAAGTATTCTTTTGATCATATTCATGTTTCAGTCAGTTTGGCAAGGGTAGGTCAAGCATTCATATTGGAGGTAGCAGATCAAGGTATTGGAATTAACGAAACAGAAAAAGAAAAAATATTTGAAAATTTTTATAGAAGTGGTAACGAAGACACCCGAAAAACAAAGGGTACAGGCATAGGATTGTTTCTTGTAAAAACCATTTGTGATTTACATCAGGCATCAATTATCGTTTTGCCTAATCAACCATCAGGAAGCATTTTTAAAGTTGAATTTCAAAAATGATTTTAAAATGGACAGTATATATAGTTACGCTTTGTTTTTTAGTTTCATGTAATACCAGTGAAACTAAAAATAGCCAAACGATTTCTAAAGAGGTAAAGTTAGGTTACGCGAAACGATTTAAAGTCAAAGAAAATAGTCAATTCGTAACTCTTCAATTGCTTGGAAATAAAACAAACAACAATGTCACGGCAACATTTATTCTCTACAAAAACGAGAAACCTCTTGCGGACAAAGATGCTTACTACATTAAAGTGCCGGTAAAAAAAGTAGCCGCTATGAGTTCTATTTATGCGGCCATGTTAATGAAGTTAAAAGCACAACAAACCATTGTAGCAATTGATAATGTAGATTATTATACGAATTCTTTTATTCAAGAAGGCGTGAAAAACAAATCCATCATTCAATTAGCAAAGGGTTTGCAAGTAGAGATCGAAAATACATTAGCCTTGAATCCTGATTTGTTTATGACATTTGGTATGGGAAATCCTTCAGAAGATGTCGATAAAAAATTACTGCAAGCAGGAATTCCTATTGCGATTAGTTTAGATCATTTAGAGGAAACACCTTTAGCAAGGGCTGAATGGATTAAGTTTTTTGGTTATTTTTTAGATAACCATAGCCTGGCGGATTCTTTATTTGCATCAACTGAGAAAAAATACAACGATTTGAAACACCTCACTAAAGATATTGCTAATAGGCGAACCGTGTTAACAGAGATTAAATACGGCGACGCTTGGTATGTACCAGCGGCAAACAGTTATATGGCTCATTTATTGAAAGACGCAGGTGCAAATTATTTTCTAGGAAACAAAAATGAAACGGGTAGTTCACCAAAATCATTTGAATTTGTTTATCATGCTGCTAAAGATTGCGATGTTTGGTTGAATCTCTATAACCTCAATACAAAACGTGAGTTGCTTGAGTACGATAATCGGTATGCCTTATTTAACGCCTATCAAAAGAACGAATTGTACAACAATAATTATAATCAGAATGACAAAGGCTACAGTGATTATTGGGAAACAGGAATTACAAATCCTGATGAAGTATTAGCGGATGTGATTTATATTTTGTATCCCAATTTATTACCAAACCATCATTTTAAATATTATAAAAAATTAAACTAAGGCATGTTGTGAAAAAAAACCAATTCATATTCTACGTTAGTTTACTGATTGTTATTCTTGGCTTATTGATGATAGCCGATTTAATGATTGGAAGTGTTAATGTTTTTTCTATTCTTAATAATAGTCAGCTTGTTGATACTATTTTATACACCATACGCTTACCTAAAGTGTTAACCTGTATTTTAGCAGGTTCAGCTTTAGCGTTGTGTGGTTTATTGATGCAAACTTTATTTCGCAATCCATTAGCAGGCCCTTATGCATTAGGGGTCAGCAGTGGTGCAAGTTTATTTGTAGCAATCGCTACCATGTTGCTAACCTCTATTCAAATTTCTGGATTATATTTTTTTGGTAAAAGTATGATTACCCTTTTCTCTATGGTGGGAGCATTTTTAGTTACGCTCATTATTTTAATGATATCTAAAAAAAATAAAAGTAGTGTTACCGTTTTATTGGTAGGCATTATGCTGTCACAAATTTTAGGCGCATTGCAATCGCTTGTTGAGTTTATGAGTAGTAGTAATGCTTTGAAAACATTTGTTATTTGGGGTATGGGAAGTGTAAGTTCAACCACATTGAGCGACATGGTTATCATAGTTCCGATTTATGTTAGTTCCATTGTTGTAGCATATTTAATGGTTAAATCCTTAAATGCCATTTTACTAAATGAGAATTATGCGGCGAATTTAGGAATCAATATTTCTATGCTTCGAATAAAAGTCATTTTAATTACGGCTATTCTGGTGGGTGTTATTACTGCATTTTGTGGACCAATCGCTTTTGTTGGTATTTCTGTTCCTATCGCTTCTAGGTTATTATTTAAAACGTCCCATCATTCACATCAAATTACGTTCTGTTTGCTATTAGGAGCTTGCGTGATGGTGTTTGCTGATCTTATTTGTCAACTGTTGAGCGCACATATGATGCTACCAATTAATACGGTTACAACGCTTATAGGTTCGCCAGTAGTGATGTATTTATTGTTTAAATCTAAATTTAATGCGCAATGATAGAAATTAAACAATTAGAAATTGGCTATCGTAGCAAACGTAAACAAACATCTGTGTTTCAAGGATTGAACGCGTCTTTTCAATCTGGTTCTCTGATTGGATTAATAGGGGATAATGGCGTGGGTAAATCTACACTACTTAAAACGCTCACGGGTTATTTAAAACCTTTACATGGATCTGTTTTAATTCAAGGTGAAAACTTGGAATCTTTATCGTTCGAAAAGAAAGCAACACTAATCTCCATTGTTACCACCGAAAAAATAGGCGGATTTAATTTAACTGTTTATGATGTGGTAGCTTTAGGCAGAACGCCTTATTTATCAATGTTTGGGAAGCTTATGCCAGATGACATCGCGATCATCGAAAGAAGCTTAGAACGTTTAGGACTTGCCTCATTAAAAGATACATTGATGGAGGAGTTGAGTGATGGACAGAGGCAGAAAGTGATGATTGCAAAATCATTAGCGCAAGAAACTCCCATTATTTTATTAGATGAGCCTACTGCTTTTTTAGATTACACATCAAAGCATAAGTTATTTGAAGACTTGAAAGTATTGAGTCTTGAAGAGAAAAAGCTAATTATTGTATCATCGCATGATATTGATTTGATGCAAAAATACATGACAAAGGCGTTGTATTTAAAAGAGAATAATTTGTTTGAAGTGAAGTAAGGTGATTAGGTTTTTTGTTTTTTCTTTTTCGCTGCAGGAAACAAAATATTATTTAAAATCAACCGATAACCTGGCGAATTAGGATGCAAGCTTAAATCGGTTGGAGGATCTTCCACTTTATGCTGGTAATCTTCTGGATCGTGTCCGCCATAAAATGTCCATGTGCCTTTACCATGCGTGCCATGTATATACCGCGCTTCATTAAACGCTTTGGATTCGCCTAATACCAATACATTTTTTTTAATATATGTTTTTGTGTAAGCGGTTGTTTGTCCATAAAATCCTTTGATAGTTTGTACATGATTTTGACATAGCATGGTTGGAACAGGATCCCATTTAGCCGAAAATTCAAACAAGGTAAATACATCATTTTCTTTCGTCACACCATATTGGTTGCGCGTATTTGTGGCGTCAATCGTTGAAAATTCATATTCAAAAGGATTTGTACTGAGTTGGTATTTTTCAAATGCATAGCCTTTGTCGTAATCTATTTTTTTATTCATGGCTGGGTCAGCAGCATCATGATCAAACATCGTTTCACAAATATCAATGCCTTCTGCGGCCAACGCAATATCATAACTATCCGTGGCGCTACACATAGCAAACATAAAGCCTCCAACAAATACAAAGTCATTTATTTTTTTTGCAACCGCTAATTTTAATTGAGATACTTTTGCGAAGCCTAATTTTTTTGCCATCGCTTCATCATCTTTCACTTGTAATTGATACCATGCCGCTTGTTTGTAAGATGCGTAAAAACGACCATATTGGCCCGTGAAGTCTTCGTGATGTAAATGCAACCAATCATAATCCTTTAATTGATCACTGAGAATTTCTTCATCATACACAACATCGTATGGGATTTCAGCATACTTTAAAACGAGAGTTACGGCATCGTCCCAAGGCTGTTTTGTTTTTGGCGAATACACTGCCACACGTGGAGCTTTTTCTAGTTTCACCACATCTTGGTTCACTTCTGGATTGGCAATATCTTCTAAGATACTATGCCCTTGTGCATCCGAAATAATTTCAAAGCTAACCCCTCTTACTGTACACTCTGTTGTTACAGGCTTTGCATTGGGAATCAAAAAACTACCACCTCGGTAGTTTACCAACCACTGTATTTCAAGCTCGCCTTTTATCGACCAGTAGGCAATACCATAGGCTTTTAAATGATTTTTTTGGGTTTCATCCATGGGTATTAAAATGTAACTGCTCAACCCATGTAAAGCTTGTAAGACCAATAAACTAAGTATAATTATTTTTTTCATTTTGCAACACTAAGGTACAAGTTTATTTTTTTATTGTGAGCTATATAACTCTAAAAATTATTTACTTTTACGTTATGTTTACAGGAATTATAGAAACCTTAGCCAAAGTTGAACACATAGAGAGAGAACAATCAAATGTTCACTTCACATTCAGTTCTTCCATCACGCCCGAATTAAAAGTTGACCAAAGTGTGGCACACAATGGTGTTTGTTTAACCGTTGTAAAAATACACAACGAGCAATATACGGTGACGGCTATTGATGAAACGTTGCAAAAAACTAATTTAGGACATTTACAAATAGGTAACCTTGTTAACTTAGAACGTTGCATGGCTGCAAATGGCCGATTTGACGGACATATCGTGCAAGGCCATGTAGATGAAACTGGAACGGTGACAAACATTGTGGATAATAATGGTAGTTGGACTTACACGGTTTCATACCAAAAGCTATCTCATAATGTAACGGTTGAAAAAGGCTCTATTACAATTAATGGAACAAGTTTAACGGTTGTGAATTCTCAAGAAAATTCTTTTTCTGTTTGCATCATTCCTTACACGTATGAAAACACCATTTTTAAAACACTGAAAATAGGTGATACCGTTAATTTGGAATTTGATATTGTAGGAAAGTACGTTGCTAAAATGTTGGGGAAGTAAATTAAAAATTCTATTCGGAGAAACTTGTAAATTGCTTACCGTCGAAACGATACAAGCCCATATTGCGTGTGCCAATCCAAATATTTCCACCTCTGTCTTCAAAAACCATGAAAACAGCATTGCTTGTTAAACCATCTTTAGCTGAGTATTTCGTCACTATTTTTCCATCATATTTCCAAAGGCCACCAAGGGTATCATTTAACTGTTTGCCGTAATCGGAAGTGTACCAAGTGTTTCCTTTGGTATCTTCAAAACAACTCATCATAGAACTCGGAATAACTCCTGCTGGCTGAGTCTCATACGTGAAATTTTTTCCATCGTATCTACAAATGCCTTTGCGGCGTGTGGTAAATAAAAGATCTCCGTTTTTAGTTTCTATGATGTTTCGAATCCAACCTTCATGTTCGGGTTTAAAACTTACGAGTGTTTTTCCATCGTATTTACAAATGCCTTCCATACCTGGCGGCATGCCAGAGCCAAACCAAATGTTTCCACTTTTATCTTCCAACATGCAATCAATCATTTTAAGATGCAGATTTTCTTTATTAACTAATAAATAATTGTCTAAAAATCGTGTGAATAGTTTTGAACTTGCGTTGACCTCCGTTGACGGCTCATGACAGAAAAGCCCGTCTCCAGTGCCTATCCAAATGGTTCCTTTTTTATCTTGTAATAAACTCCAAACCGTTTTTTTGGTCGCGTTGGCGTTGCCATACCAATCGTTGTTTGAACTCGGCGTAAAGTTTTCTGGAAGTTTAATGGGAGTGATTTTTTTACAATCTGAATTTTCAGAACTCGAAGGTTGGTAAATACTAAGGCCATCGGCAGTGGCGAACCAAATGTTGCCAACCTTATCTTCTAATAGGCAGTATACGTTGTTATGACTTAAACCATCTTTTACGGTGTAGTGTGTAAATAATGTTCCATCAAAACAATACACGCCATCACCTGAGGTGCCAAACCAAATGTTGCCAGCCTTGTCTTGTAAACTACAATACACACTTTGATGTTCGCTGATGGCTTTGTTTTTAATAATCTTGGGATAACCAGTTTTTAAAGAGATTGGCTCATTTACTTTTTCAGTAAGAGCTGTCGTATTTTCTTGCCCATTGCAAGAAGTAAATAATACCGAAAGAAATAGTAAATAATAAAGTGGTTTTGCTAAAGCATTAAAATTCATCTTTTTTAATTTAAATATATAAATTTTAGTGCAGGCATAAAATAGGTGAATAGAATGTTTAGCATTATTTATGACTTAAAGAAGCTGATTTTTATTAAAGCAATAGTCTAAATAATGCTTGCATGACAATTGTCAGAACTAAAGTTGTAACAATTATAATTGAGTCCTTTATGTTTGTTTGATTTGTCAAAGGTTTAAAATGATATTTTTCAAAAGTGGTTGGTAATATTAAGATTAGCGAAATAATAACTATGTAAAATTTATAGTGGTTAATTAAATAGAGCACGTTTTCATTTTGAATAAAAAATGAGGATTTTATTAAAACATTAAGGTTATAAAAAACTATGTAAGCAAAGAGTCCTATTAGTTGTTGAATATTTTTCTTTTTTAAAGTATAACCTATTATCAGTATCAGAAAACTTGTTTCATTGCCTAACGTTATTAAATCGTGTTCCTCATTTGCTGCAAGCCCAACAAAGTATAACAACACTAAGGTCAAAATAGATGATACAATTAAAATATTGGATGTCGAGTTAAATTTCATATTTTTTTTGCCTTAAACTTGCGCATAAATTATAGTCATTCTTGCAAGCGTTTCTTCGCAAAGCGTAATTAAATTTCTATTTTTAAGTATTTACAATTAGATAAAAATAGAGAAGACTAATTCTTTACAACCTTACTTATTTTAATAACATCACCTTCGTTGTTTTTGATGATGACGTTATAAATACCATTGCTGTATTTCGATACATCCATTTGAGCTTCTTTATCCATGTTTTGCGTGCATATTAATTTTCCGTTGAGGTCTAATATTTCTACAGTTGCTTTTTCGTTATTGTACAAGTAAACATTTAAAACATCAGACGTAGGGTTTGGTCCAACAAATACAGTGGCGAGGTTTAATTCTTCTATGCCAATACTTGTATTGAGTGAAGGATCTTTTACAGGCCCAATGGTTTTATTTAATATCCAATTAGATGGGTCAACTGCAATGGCTGTTACTGTTCCTGATAAAGGGATGATGTAATTTTCTGTTAAGTTCGCATGATTGAGTCGTATAACGGTATCGGGCTTTGCAGTTCTCGAAACACGGTAATCCATATCGGTTATAAATAATGGCACGGAGCTTGGCATGGATTGGGTTTGTATGGATTGTAAAATAAAGTTTCCACCCGTTTGGTTCCATTTCACATCAAAGGTTGGATAACCTTGCCCATAAAACCATTGATTAAAAAACTGCGTTAAATTAATGCCTGTATAGGTTTGCATGTAATTCTTAAAATCAATCACACTCGCCACATCAAATTTATAAGCATTTTGAAATCCTCTGGCGGCATTAAAAAACGTGGAATCATTATTAATGGTGTAACGTAACATGTGTACTAGCGCGCTACCTTTATCATAGGTTAATCGAGAATCAAAAATAACACTAGCGTCCATCGTGTCAGCATTTGTAAAATAACAACTTCCGCCAGGTTGCATCATTACACTGTTATGTACGCTCGTCATTTTACTTGATGCTGTTGTTCCTGAAATCGTTGGTAAATATTGATGGCTGAGGTATTCGCAATAACTAGCCCAACCTTCATTAATAAAAATATCTTTCCACGCTTTGCAGGTTACATTATTTCCCCACCATTGATGTCCTAGTTCATGCGCATCTAATTCAAATTCAAAAAAACCGAGGGTAGTCATCGTTTGATGTTCCATACCACCACCTAATGGCGCCATGCAATGGCCATATTTTTCTTTATAAAATGGGTACATACCAAATAACTTGGATTGTAATTCGAGGGTTTGTTCTATTTTATTTAAAGCTGTTTTCTGTGTATTCCAACTTGGATTATTAATAGCGTTATCATATACAAAGTTTTGAATAAAAATAGAATCGGGCGCTAAGTATTGTGGTTTTGCATATAAATTGTAGGCTCTGTATTTGGCTGTTGAAACTGATATTAAATAGTAATCAATAGCGTAACGTGATTTCCATTCATATCGTTTTTTATTTCCTAAGCTCACTACATTTTTTAGTAAGCCATTTGATCCAACCATATTGGCACTATCGGTGGTTGCAAATACCCACGATGAATCAATTTTATCTGTAAGATCTTGTTTGCAAGGAAACCATTGATAAGCCACTAAACTTTCACTTAAACTCCATGTCACTTGATTTCCCCATGAGGGCGATGTTCCTAAGTTATAACCGTCGCCAATAGCCGCGCCACCGCCTGATGGACAGGTGCCTTTGTAGTAAACAATAGCTTCGAAAATGGTATTTAATGGAATGGGTGTTCCTGCTGTGGCTTTTACTAAACTATCCTGACGAACAAAGACGCGTTTAGCTCCATTAACATAAACAGAATCAATGGTATGATTTTGATGCAACACAAAAGCAAAGGAATCTAAACTCGCTACAACTACTTTTGCTTTACTCACTACATTACCGCTCACGTAGCGTGTGTTGCGTTCAACGTTAAGGTTGAGGTGATAAAATTTTAAATCGTATTTATTTTCTGGTGGTACATAGCCAATAGGTAAGGTAGATTGTTTTGCAAAGGCTTTATTGAAATACTTTGCTTTGTGCGTTGCACAGGCATGCTGAGCTTGTAAGGTGTTAATTGTAAAGGTAAATAGCAAAAAGTATAAAAAATGTTTCATGTTTGATGTTAATTTTGAGTAGTGCTTAACTATTATTTTTGACACTAAACTAAACTATTAAATTGTGAAACGCAACATTTCTTAATGCTACTATATAAACGGTAAAATTTCTGTATAAAAACCGTTTATTTTTTTTCTAATCTTCCCCAAACGCCCAATGGCAGTTGAACGCCACTTTTTGCTTGCAAGTATAATTCGCCAATACTAAGGTCTGATTTATTTTTTTGCGCAAATGGATTTAATAAGTTATGCGGCACTAAGGCAGAAAATCCTAATGAGTAGGCATTCAATATTAATAAGTGTTGTTTTGGATCTAGGATTTGTAACACGCTATCCATCATCTCCAAAATATTGTCTTCTAGTTTCCATTTTTCACCGTTTGGTCCGTGTCCAAATGCTGGTGGATCTAAAATAATACCTTGGTAAAAATTCCCTCTGCGTTGTTCTTTTTTAGTAAACTTTAAAGCGTCATCAATCAACCAGCGAATATTATCGAGGTTTGATTTTTGCATATTTTCGTTGGCCCAATTTACAACTTGTTTGATACTGTCAACATGTGTCACGTCTGCTCCAGCAGCTCTGGCAGCCAATGAAGCACCGCCCGTATAAGCAAATAAATTTAAGAATTTTGGTTTTTCTAAATCCTTTAAAAAATGGAATATCACATCCCAATTACACGCTTGTTCAGGAAAAATACCTACGTGTTTAAAGCCTGTTAATCCTAATCGAAAGGTGATGTCGTTACTATTTTTTTTATCACCCAAGCCATAATTAATCGTCCATTGCTCTGGCATTTTTTTAAGCATTTTCCAATCGCCACTGCTACTACTTTTAGGAATAAATTTCACATGAGCCTGTTTTTCCCATTCCGCTTCAGAATATATTTTTTTCCATACCGCTTGAGGTTCGGGGCGAATGGTAATGTATTTTCCAAAGCGTTCTAGTTTTTCAAAATCGCCACAATCAATAAGTTCGTAGTCTGTAAATTGAGTTGGTGTAAGTAATTGCATGCTTAAAAATAATGCAATTGTATGCTCTTTTTAAATTTTAAAATTAAAGTAGTAAAAAGCGACTTGTTAATAAATGCCTTTCTGATTTTAAATAAATTGGTTCTTAATTTACTTACTTTAAATAATTATCAAAATTGGTTATATGCAAAAAACAAACTCTTCTTTTGTCACGTTAATTACCGTTTTCTTTTTTTGGGGCTTCGTAGGAGCAAGCAATGGCATTTTAATTCCCTTGTTTAAAGAAAAATTTTTATTAACTCAGTTTCAATCTCAATTGGTTGATTTGGCATTTTATATGTCTTATGCAGTGGGGTCGTTGATTTATTTTTTTACTTCTCGTGCAACGGGTGATCCGATTGATAAAATTGGATACAAGAAGGCCTTAATTTTAGGATTATTGATTTCCTCTGCTGGCGCTTTATTATTTATCCCAGCCGCTAATTTATTGTCGTATCCTTTATTATTAGCCGCGTTATTTGTTATCGGTTTAGGTTTTGCCCTTCAGCAAATTGTAGCTAATCCATTCGTGATTAATTTTGGTGCAAAAGAAACAGGCTCTCATCGATTAAATTTGGCGGGTGGTTTAAATTCATTTGGAACAACGATTGGTCCAGTTATTTTAAGTTATGCGTTGTTTGGTAATATTAGTGGACCAGTGGTAGCGTCTAACGGTTTGAGTGCTGTTAAAATTCCTGCGCTTATTTTGTTTGGCTTATTTATTTTATGTGCGACTATTTTATGGTTTTCTAAATTACCAACGGTTAGTTCTTCAGAAAAGTTAGATAAAGATTTAGGTGCTTTAAAATACCCACAGTTAACTCTTGGGATGGTTGCTATTTTTGTTTACGTTGGAGTAGAAGTAACCATACAAAGTAATTTGGGCGCACTTTTACAAATGCCCGAAATAAAAGGAATAGATCATACAAAAATTTCTCATTTCATTTCTTTGTACTGGGGAAGTTTAATGATTGGCCGTTGGACTGGTGCATTGACTGTTTTTAATTTCAGTAAAACAACCAAATTAATGATGCAAATTATCACTCCATTTTTGGCGTTTGCAGTCATTTATGGAATTAATTATTTAAGAGGAAGTCAAGTTGATGATTACTTGTATTACATTCCTTACATCTGCATCGCTTCTGTGTTGTTTATTTTTTCTGGAGACAATCCTGCACGAACGTTATTAGTTTTATCTCTAACAGCTTGTGTGATGATGATCATTGGTTTAGTGAGCACTGGTAATTTAGCTTTGTATTCATTTATAAGTGGTGGTTTATTTTGTTCGGTGATGTGGCCTTGTATTTTTGCATTAGCCATTAATGGTTTGGGTAAATATACCAATCAAGGTTCTTCGTTGTTGGTGATGATGATATTAGGTGGCGCAATCATTCCACCTTTGCAAGGCATTTTAGTTGACTTATTAAACCCACAAATTTCGTACATTGTTACGGTATTTTGTTTTGCTTATTTAGCGTGGTATGCCTTTAAGGTTAAATCAATTTTTAAAAAACAAGGCATCGAATTTCAATCTCACACAACAGTTAATCATTAATAAAAAATCATGAAAGTTACATTAAATATCAAATTAGTAAATTCAAAATTTAATCAAGCCTATGCCGATAAAGACAATGAAGGCGAAGAAACAGAAGACAATATTAAATACTTATGGGAAGATGAATTTGACGTACAAGGAAATGTAAAAAATTT
>JBIISW010000076.1:0-12249 GCA_044340865.1 Bacteroidia bacterium
ATTAGGATTATACAAACATTACAAAGGCAATATGTACGAAGTTATTGGTATTGCTAAGCATTCAGAAACATTAGAAGAGATGGTTGTTTATAAAGCAACGTATCAAGAAGAACCTTATAACATGTGGGTAAGACCAAAAGCTATGTTTCTAGAAAAAATTGAGATTAATGGGAAACTCATTGAGCGCTTTTCAAAAATCTCAAAAGACATGATGCTATAAAAAATACTACAATTAATTTTGTAATACCAATCAAAAAAAAGACTTCTTTTTCAACTTAAAACATAAATCATGTTCTAAACATTATTTTGTACTCATTAGCATTATCTCTAATTTCGAAAAAAAATAGTATGAATTCTACAAGTCAAATGCAAAAATCTAAAGTATCGAAAATAGCCGAAAACATTATTGGTTCAGAAATTATAAAACTTGCCGGAGAAGTAAATGAAAAAATAAAACAAGGTGAACATATTTACAATATGACTATTGGCGATTTTAATCCAAAAGAATTTCCAATTCCAACAGAATTAAAACAAAATATTGTAGATGCTTATTTTGATAATCAAACTAATTATCCTCCTGCAGATGGTATGTTGGAATTACGAAATGCCGTCTCTAATTTATTAAAAGAAAGAGGTGAGTTAGATTATAAAAACGATGAAATTTTAATTGCAGGTGGTGCACGACCACTCATTTATAGTATTTTCAAAGCATTAGTAGACGCTGGTGATAAAGTTATTTTCGCCGTTCCATCTTGGAACAATAATCATTATTCTTATTTAAATTTTGCTGAATCCATTGTGATTGAAGCTACGCCCGAACATAACTTTATGCCAAGAGCTTCTGACATTGAGCCCTTTATAAAAGAAGCTACTTTAGTCGCATTATGTTCGCCACAAAACCCAACTGGAACTATATTTACAAAAGAAGGTTTATCAGAAATTTGCGATGTGATTATTGCTGAGAATAAACGCAGAGGACCTGATGAAAAACCTGTGTACTTAATGTACGATCAAATATATTGGGCCTTAACATTTGGCGATAATAAGCATTACAATCCTGTTAGTTTAAATCCTGAAATGAAACCATACACGGTTTTTGTTGACGGTATTTCAAAATCATTATCCGCAACGGGCGTTAGAGTTGGTTGGAGTATGGGACCCAAGTTAATTATTGATAAAATGAAAGCTATTTTAACGCATGTTGGTGCTTGGGCGCCAAAAGCAGAGCAAGTAGCAACGGCAAAGTATTTAGCTGATATAAAATTGTATGATGCTTTTATTGTTGAACAAAAAAAACAAATCATTGCACGTTTAGATGGCTTTTATAAAGGATTTCAACTATTAAAAAACGAAGGCTTTAAAGTGGATGCTATTACACCACAAGCTGCCATTTATCTCACTATTAAATTTGATTTACATGGCTTAAAAACTGCTGAAGGAATTGAATTAAAAACGACAAAAGACATTACTAAGTATATTTTAGATGAAGCTAAATTAGCTGTTGTTCCATTTTATTGTTTTGGCGCAGACGATAATTCACCTTGGTATCGGATGTCTGTAGGAACATGTAAAGTATCAGATGTAGAACATGTCATCAATGGTTTAAGAAACGCTTTAAAAAAACTAAGTTAACAAGTCCATTTTCTTACTAATAACGCCTTCTTTTAATGAATACGTTGAAACTTTAAATTGCTTGATATTTAATTCGTTTACAATAACATCAATTAATAACATCGATATGATAATCATATCGACTCGCATTTCAACGAGTCCTTTTAAATTTTGACGTTGCTCTGTTGTGGATTTTTTAATCATATTACTCACAACTTTATAATTAATTAAATCAACATTATATTCAGTTTGTGAATCGTTTATTTGAGGCGTATTAAATTGTTCAGCTATTAAATCTACAACAGAATCAAAGGCTCCAGATGAACCAATCAATTCAATTGGTTTATGTTTTTCTACAGCTAATAACAAAGGTGCTAATTCTTTTTTTAAATAATTTTTAATTTCTAATCCCTCCAATTCAGTCATTGGATTTGAAATATTAAATTTTTGAAAAATCCTGGCAGCACCCAATAAAAAACTGTGTTTCCAAAAAATAGTTTGATTGTTGGCTAAAATAAATTCAGTACTTCCGCCGCCAATGTCCATAATTAATGAAACATCGGTTGTCAAGTTAACAGCCATTTTACTACCATGATAAATTAACTCAGCTTCTTCATCACCATCAATAACGGTGATGTTTATTTGGGTTTGTTTAAAGGCTTCACTTACAAATTCATGACCATTGCTTGCGCTTCTGATAGCTGATGTTGCAAATGCAAAAACAGTTTTAATTTGATAATCTGTAAGATGATTTTTAAATGTGATGAGTGCCTGAATTCCTCTTTGAAAAGGAGCGTCGGCTATATAGCCTAAATTAATTGCATTTTCGCCAAGTTTAACTGAAATTTTAGTACTCAATAACGTGCTAAAGGTCTTGTTATTTGAACTAGTTTCTACAATTAATAAATTGAATGTATTGGTTCCTAAATCAATTACGGCGAACTTCACTTGACTAAATTAATTAAAGTAAGTATTGAAACCTTTGTCTCAAAAATCGATTATTAAATCCCCTTTTCTTTTTATCAAAACCTAAGTTGGAAGAATAAATCAATGATATTTCATGCGTACCTGATTGGTATTTCCTTAAAGCAGAAGTCACAAAATCATAACTATACACTATTTGCAATTGATCCTTAAGTGTGTAACCCATTTGTAATGCGATAGCGTCTCCAAATCTAACACTCACGCCAGTAAGTAGTTGTTTTTTAATGTGTAATCTTAAGGTATAATCAAAAACAAAGGGAACTGCTGCAACATAAGCCGCATAAATAGTATTCTCAAACGTAAAGTCAGGATCTTCAGCCCAATTATAACCTGCAGAAAAATTATAATGTGAAACTAATCTAAATGTTCCAGTTTTTATCGAGTCGTTTTTATAATATTCTAACTTATTTCCAGCGACATTATTAGCACCAATTCCGATATGAAACCGATCGTTGTAATATAATATTCCTAAACTAGCGTCAAATTCTCCTGCTTTATCTTCTATATATTGATTTAATGATTTATCTTGTTGATTACGGATTGTTACTGCATTGCCATTAAAACGTTGCTTGAGATAATTCCCTTGAAATCCGACTGAAAATTCTGAATCAGGAAATTTTAAATGATAGGCTGCATTCAAGCTGGCATTCATAGTTTTGAACGGTCCAATTTCATCATTAAACATAAAAGCACCTAATCCTACTCTACCTTTCCATAATCTAGAATTAACAGATAATACATAGGTTTTAGGGGCACCATCAAAACCGGTCCATTGATTCCGGTAATTTAATCTCACATCAAGAATTCGTTTGATCCCTGAAAATGCTGGATTAGCAAGCATTTGATTACTTTTATATTGCGTCCACCAAGGGTATTGCTGGGCCTGACAAGCAAAAAAAGAAATGAATGAAATGGTACAGAATATATTTTTTTTCAATGTAAAAGTATTGCAGTAATAAAGTATTAATTAACGCGCTGGCCATTTTTTAAAACAATAATAAAACCAGGAAATCCTTTCGCTTGAAGTTCATCTCTAAATAAAACAGCATCTTGACGTGCACTAAAATTACCAGCTGTAACTTTATAAGCTCCATTTATTAGATCTATGTATACTTTACCTATTTTAGAGAATTTGCTTTTACTAGGCTCTGCAGCAAAAGAACCTATTTGAACTCTATATGATAAACCTTGTTCGTTTGACACAGATGCGTTTGATGAAGTATTGTTGCTAGTTCCTAAAGTAGATGAATTAGAAGTGGATGTATTTGCTGAGGGATTTGAAACAGAAACTACAGATGTATTTACAGAAGTTACTGAATTTGGCTGAGCAGAAGTTCCATTAACAGTAGAGATTTGAATTGCGCCAATAGTAACCGTTACAGGTTTAGTTTCAACTTCTTTCTTTTCATTGTTTTCTAAATAATAGAACTTTTGAGCTAGTATGCCAGTATCTGCTGCGCTACTATTTACTTCGATTTGATAGCTAATTGAAAAGAAATCGTCAGCAGGAAGAGAAACCCATACTAATTTAGCACGTTGATTCTCAAATGTAAAATTACCTCCTTTAATATCTATTGGGGTGATAACATAACCTAAAGGAACATCAATTTGGTATTTTGCAAAATTAGAAAGTTCTCCTTTAACTATTTTAACTTCGGTAGTAAATTTAGAATTTGCTACCATTTGCGTAGGAAGATTTGCAGTAATACTAACCTGTGCAAATAAAACAGAAAAATTGATTAATGTTAAAAATGTTATTATTTTCTTCATAAAAAATAGTTTATTAAAGACTTAATTATAAATTAACGCGTCTATTGTTAACAAATATAAGTAATTTGTTTAAAACTAAAAAAAATGTTTTGACTTAAAATAAAAGGAAATTATTCCATGCTTTTTAGTGTAAATGCAATAGTTGTACCTTCACCTTTTATACTTGAAACGTCTATCGTTTCATTGTGCGCCTCAATGATGTGTTTTACAATTGCTAGTCCTAAACCAGTACCACCCTGCTCTCTACTTCTTCCTTTATCTACTCTATAAAATCGCTCAAATAAACGAGGTAAATGTTTTTCATCTATTCCAATTCCGTTATCTTTTACTTCAATAATTAGTTGCTCATTAAATTGATTGATATTAATGCTGGTTTTTCCTCTTTGTTTACCATACTTAATACTATTAGTAATGAGGTTAACTAATACCTGACGGATTCTAAATTTGTCAGCCATTACAAAAACAGATTTCTCTAGTTTTTTAGGGAATTGCAATTTTATCTTTTGTTTATTGGCTTGAAATTCAAGTTGCTCTAGTACATCTTTTATTTGCTGACCAATGTCATAACGCTCTAACTCCAGCTCCAACACACCAACTTCTAATTGTGAAATCGTTTCTAAATCATCAACAATATGAATCATTCTATCGATACTTTTATCAGCACGTTTTAAATACTCAATATTAATAGATGGATCTTCTAATCCACCATCAATTAGGGTTGAAACGTATCCTTGAATATTGAAAATTGGTGTTTTTAACTCGTGAGAAACATTACCTAAAAATTCTTTTCGATAACTGTCCATGTTAGTATTCTGCTCAATTTCCTTTTCTCTTTCATTAGCTAATCGCTTAACCTCTAATTCTAAATGAGTGAGTGCGTCAACTTCCTCTAAATCAAAAATCGTATTCGGTATTTCTTTTTGTAATTGAGCTTTTACAAGAGCGCTAAGTTTGTCAATCTTATTAAAGATAATTTGATTATAAATGAAATAGATGACTAAAAAACTGACTAAAAATGAAATGAAAAAAACTAAAAAGGGAATTGATAAATCTAACTTTTCATAAATTTCAAAAATGACAATAGAAAAAATAAATGTTTGAATAATCGCTGACAAAACACTTAAAAGTAAAGTAAGAGCAGATATTTTTAGTTTATAAACCACGATTAATTATTAACATTGATTAAATATCAAAAATAACGTATTATTTGGTTTGTTCAAACTTTATTAATTCTCTATAAAAGAATTTTTCTTGCGTACTTTCAAATGGTCGATAAATATAATAAACATAACCATTGTGAATTTTCAATTTTTCGGCACTGTGAAACTTCAATGTATACTTACCACTTTCTTTTCCATTTATTTCACTAATCTGTTTAATGTATTTATGTCCGTTTTTATCATAAACAGCAAAAATAGTATTTTCAACATCATCTTTTAACATTACATTTTTCCATTCTCTCCAATTTTTAGGATGGTTGTAGTTAATAGAAATGGAATCAATTTTTTGCATGTTTTTATCAAAATGATATAAAAAATTTTTATAGTGGTCAAATATACAAACAGTGTCTTTTATAATATATAAAGGTGCAAAAAGAGGAGTATAAAACATACTTTTAGTAAAACCAGTTATCAAGGATGCAACGATACGTTTATCCGTTTTTAAATCATCAGCTAAACGCCGAACTTGCAATTTAGCTTTTGGCGGTAATGAATAATATTCAAAATTATAAGCATGCATTAATTCTTTATCTTCAATTGAAATTATTAGTTTTCGAATGCTATCACTTTCATTGAAACTATTATAATTAAATAACGGGTAGTCATCCCAATAATCGGTATAAATAATTTTGCCATTTAAGGTATCAATAATAGGCTTTATTAATGCATTCACGTCTTGGTGTTCTAATGGAATTAATACAAATTTATCATAATACATATTTATTCTGTATATATAATTTTCGCAAACTAAATTTGTGTAGCCCATATAATCTCTATAAAATTCTTTTGCAACGCCACCATTTTTTGGCACTTTATACGATGTTAAAATATTTCCATCATCGTCAGCTAATTTTAATTCAGCATCATCTAATTTTTTGGAAGCAGTTAGTAAAATAAATTTGTCTTCAAAAAAATCAAAATCATAAATGCTAAATTTTGGAGAACCTACTAGTGTATCAGGTTTTAATTCGCTAGTAATTGTAATAGAATCATATAAATACTCTTTTTGTTTTAAATATATATTTATAAAAACAGAATCTTGATTATTATTTAAATCAATTTCTTTTACAAAAGATGTGTATCCTAAATTCTTAAACAAAATAGAAACATGTTTTTTTTCTGGAATTAAAATTGAAAAAAAACCACTTTTGTTTGCAATTGTTTTATATGTTGAATTTTGAATAGAAACTAAAACATTTTCAATACAAGTCTTGGAAGTGTTATCCATTATTTTACCATAAATAACAACGTTTTTTTGAGCTTTAATTTGACTCAAGAAAATAAAGCAACTAATAATCAAATATGTTTTCATACGTTTAATGTATTTAACATTAAGACGTAAAATTATTTTTTTTTCATAAAATAAATGTTAAAATTCCTTTAACTGTTTTACAATCTCATAAAATTGTTTAGATTTGAAAAAAAGATATGACGTTTACAAATTTTTAAATCTGATTTTGCCAATTCATGTGAGGTTGAATACCGACCAATAATTTTTTCCATTTCAATTTATTTCTAAAACTCCAAGTCCTAATTTACTTTGATTTTTATTTTTTATAAATTCCTTGTACTGATAATTACTTTTTATTTCATTCCAAAATTCATAAACAAAGTGATTTGGCACATCACTTTTATCTGAAACAATATCATGAAATCCGACAATTGCATTAGTATTTAATAATTTAGTATAGGTTTCAAAATCAGCTTTTACGCCTTCATATGTGTGGTCACCATCAATAAATAAATAATCTATTTTTTTACCATTTAAAATAGTAGTGAGTTTATTTAATATTTCTTTTGAGTGCGAATCTCCTTGAATTAATTCGATGTTTTGATTTTTCTTCTTAAACGATTTGTATAATGGGATTTTCCATTCAGGATAACCGCCACCATACATTCCGTCAGGCAAATCAATTGAAATAATAAGAGCATTATCGTCTGCTAATTGAGCTGCTAAAAACAAAGTTCCACCTCTAGCAGTTCCAATTTCTAAAACAACTTTTGGTTTTTTATCATAAATTATTTTCGCCAACTCAACCAATTCTTCTTCAAATTGCATTGGTTTAATATGCTTAGCGTCCTTAGAAAACAAGAATGAAGTTCCACTAATTGCATCAAAATTACCATCATTTAATTCAATACAACTAATTGTATGTTTTAATGATTTTGTAATATATTTCTCATATAGAAAATTATAGATAGTTGGTCCTAGTATTTTTTTGTAATTTAGTTTCATTATATATTTTGTTTTTATAAAAATATTGATTTATGGTGAACTTTAGCCAAATACATTAAAGTGTTTTTTAACAATTTTAGAACCAATAAATGTTGTGATAAAATAGAATATAGTTTTTAAATTAATCTCTGATTTTCTAAAATATTTTCTCGCTTTACTCATGTTATTAACCAGGTAATAATATCTAGCGAAACTTCCATTTATTTTTTTTATTGATTGAGCTACTTCTATAGGATAATTTTGTTTAAAAGCTTGGACGTATTTTAATGAAAAGTTATAATCGTTTAATCGGTAAGTTTCATTTAATGATAAATTCGTTCGTTCAGTATATCGTGTGTATAAAGTTTGACAAATTTCGATGGAAGTTTGACGGTAAAACAAGCGCAATAACCAATCATAATCAAGCATTCCGTAATTCTCTTCAAATTCAATATTCTTTAAAGAACTAGCATATACAATACTTCCAATATATGTATTTTGTCCATTTGAGCTTCTTTTAAGTTTATTTAGAAAAGTTTGGTGCTTTTCGAAAAACAAAAATTGGTCATTCTTTTCTGAATTATTACAAATTATAGTTTCTCTATTATTATTTAAATCTTTATAAATATATCCAGATGTAATAATTGGAGCCTTGTTTAAAAAAGGTAATAAACTTTTGATTTTATTACTATGCCATTCATCATCATGATCTACAATACAAATAAAATCTCCTGTAGCATATTTCAAGCCTGTATTTCTTCCTTTATTTGGTCCACCAGAGTTTTTACCAGTTGACAGATAATCTAACTTATTTGATTTAATAATTGCTAGTGTATCGTCAGTTGAGCAATCATCAACAATTATTAATTCAACTTCAAAAGTAATATTTAAGTCCTCCTGTTTTTTTATAGAATCTAAAACTCTCTGAATTGATTGTTGAGAGTTATAAGTTGTTATAATTACAGAAAATTTGGGCAAAACATCTTTCATGAATATTTCTCAATATAAAATGGAAAATTTAATCCGAAACAAAATTTATTTGTTTCAAAATTAAATATATTATTCAGAAAATTTAAGCCTTTGTGGTTATCTTTTTCAACTAAAAAAGATGGTATTAAGGTTTTTGTAACAATAGGTTTTTCTGTTTTCGCTTTTTCTAAAACAACAATATTATTATAATTGTGATTAGAATTTACTGTTTTTATAAAATCCAAAACTTTTAAACGTTTGCTTTGAGAATGATCTGAGTTTAAATAATCAGCCCAATTTTTAGAATATTCAATAAATGAATTTTTACGCTTATACCCCCTATTATAATTCCACCAATATGAAGTATGGATACCTGTTGCATTTAAATAGCCAAAAAGCTCTCCAAAATTTGCAATTTGTTGTTTCATGAAATTTCCACAATCATCTATTGATATATCAATTTTTAGAATTTTTTCTTTTACTGTTTTTAAAAAAAAACTATATAACTGAGAGCATATAAAGTTTTTAATGTTTTGCGCTTCAAATTGTTTACATTTCGAATAGGCATCTATAAAATAGATTCTTGCTTTAGGAGAAAAAAAAACTTTCCAAATTTGCAGGCTAACGCGTTGATAAAATCCTATTTCAAGTATTACAATTTCTTTATTTCTAAATTTACTAAAGTGATTATCATAAATTTCAAAATATTTCTCTAGATCGTTTTTTGACATTTATGCGTGTGTTTTTTGAACAAATTTATAAAAATAAATTAGATTATTTCAAGTTTTAAAAACATTCATATTTGATTTTTAATTGACTTCTGATAAAAAAAGTGATAAAATAAAATTCAAGCAAAAAAACCATTAACTTATTAAGTGTATATTTGCTAATAAAATACTTAAGTGGGAGAAATAAAAAAACAGAGTATAAATAACTTTATTTATAGTTATTTAGGAGCAGCTCTCGGGTTTCTAACTATCTATATTCAGCCAAATTTAATGTCATCTTCTGACATAGGACTTTTAAGGCTACTCTATTCCTTTTCTTGGCTAGCAGCAATGGCAATGCCATTTGGTATTGTAAGTATAACTTCTCGTTTTTTTCCTAGAATTAAAAATGAGAAAAATGGAAATAATGGATTTTTCGCTATTTTACTTTTAGCAACTTCTATTGGTGCAATTATCATAGCAGGTGTTTTATATTTTAACAAACACCATTTTGAATCATACTATCAAAAATCTTCTGAATTCCCAAAATATTTCAATGAAGCCATTATATTTGCTTACCTTCTATCCCTTATTTCCGTGTTTACGGTTTATTCGGCATCACTACTAAAAACAACATTTACTGTATTTTTAACTGATGTTTTTGTTAGGTTGGGTCAATTGATTTTAGTGATTATTTATCATTATCAATTAATATCTAAACATTCATTAGTAATAGGCTTTATTGGAGTCTTTTTTTTACAACTTATTTTATTAGTTGTTTATCTTAAGAAAATAAATGCAATTTCCTTTAAAATTAATTGGGCATTTTATCTAACATTACCATTAAAACAGATTTTTTATTTTGGTGTTTTAATGATGTTTACAGGGTTTGCATCATTAAGTATTAAGTTTATAGATCAATTAATGATTGGTCACTTTTTAAATGAAAAATTAGTTGGGATTTACGCGACTTCCATTATGATGTGCGCAATAATGGAAATTCCATTTAACAGTCTCGAAAGAATAGCACAACCAAGAATCTCTCATGCTTGGAATATTAATGACATAGATGAGGTGGGTAAAATTTACAAAATGAGTAGTCGTTATATGTTCTTTATTGGTTCTGTTTTGTTTTGCGTTTTATGGTCGAGTATCGATTTTATTTTTACTTTTTTACCCGATGAATATTTATCAGGTAAATATGCTTTTTATTTAGTTTCAATTTCTTCATTAATTAATTTATTAACTGGTGTTAATACATCAGTTATAATAATGTCTCATAAATATTTTGCAACCTCATTTTTGTTAATTATGTTGTTTTTTGTTTCACTTATTTTTAATTATTTTTTTATTCAAGATTATGGGATTACTGGAGCAGCAATAGCTATGCTTATTGCGATTGGTTTTTTCAATATTCTTAAATATATTTATATTTTGATTCGATTTAAAATGCAACCATTTAATATTCATACATTTTATATATTAATTAGTTTAATTATAACAATCCTATTTATTCAGCTAATTCCAAATTCAATTCATCCTTTTCTTAAAACACTTTTCGGATGCGGATTTACACTAATTTTATTCTCCTTAGTCAATATTAGATTCAAAATAATTGAAGAAATAAATAAAATATTTAAGCACTTGAAACTTATTAAATAATATAAAATAAAAGTTTCGAATTTAAATAGTAATCACTTTTAAAATAAACTATTTACAATGTTATAAAAAGTGTTATGAAAATCAAAAAAAACGTTAAACCCTTATATTTATACTATTAAATATGTCGACTAAAAAAGTGCTCATCATAACCTATTATTGGCCACCAACAGGAGGTGCGGGTGTGCAGCGTTGGTTAAAATTTAGTAAATATTTCCGACAATTTAATTGGGAACCGATTATATATACACCTTCCAATCCAGACTTTCCAATCAACGACGAAACTCTTTTAAAGGATGTGCTTCCAAACCTTGAGATTTTAAAAACTCAAATTAATGAGCCATATGATGTGTACCGTAAAATCATGGGAAAGAAAAAAACAGATACTGTTAATCAGGGTTTTTTATCTGAAAGTAAAGAAAATAAAGTTTTACAAAAAATGATGATTTGGGTAAGAGGGAATTTTTTTATTCCTGACGCTCGTAAATTTTGGATTAAACCATCTGTCTCTTATTTATCAGACTATTTAAAAGAACATAAAATTGATGCAATCATAAGTACTGGTCCACCACATAGTATGCATTTAATTGCTTTGGGATTAAAACAACAATTTAATATTCCTTGGATTGCTGATTTTAGAGATCCTTGGACGCAAATTGATTTTTACAATCAATTACAATTAACAAAATGGGCTGACAACAAACATAAAAAATTAGAAAAGTTAGTTTTAAAATCTGCAAATAAGATCGTAACCGTTAGTGGACATTGGGCAGAAGATTTAAAATTACTTTGTGATAGAAACATAGATGTGATAACAAATGGATTTGATGCTGACGATTTTACACCTAAAGATGATAATACCTTACTGAAGGGTTTTTTGTTTCATCATATTGGAGCGCTCAATAAGGATAGAAATCCACATACGCTTTGGAAGGTACTTGGAACATTATGTAAAGAAAATGAAGCGTTTAAAAAAGATTTAAAATTAAAGTTCACCGGTAAAACTGATGCGGCTGTTTTTGACAGTTTAAAAGAGCATGGCATCTTTGAAAACGCTGAAAAAACTGATTATATGGCGCATTCAGAAGTGGTTAAATTATTATTAAAATCTCCG
>JBIISW010000212.1:0-3426 GCA_044340865.1 Bacteroidia bacterium
TGGGCAATATGGCTCTTTATTCCATTATGGTTAGGTTATGAATACGGTAATACATTATGGGATTTAACGTGGACATGGCTTACACTTGGTAACGTATTTGCTTTTTCACATAACTGGATTCAATGGTATGAATTTACTGGTACTTCAGGTGGAAGTTTATGGGCTTTAATTGTCAATATCAGTATTTTTAAAATAATCCAAACAAAAACATATTCGATAAAAAATATTTTAAAACCAGTAACATTTATTTCTTTACCAATCATCATTTCTATTCTCATAATTACCTTTAAACAATCAACTCTCAATAAAGTCTCTTCGAAGGCAACAAGCTATAAAACCTTGATTATTCAGCCAAATGTAGATCCATATAACGAAAAATTTTACTTTGAGCCTGAAGTACAGCTCAATAATGTTTTAAAACAAATCTCCGAAAAACTGGATAGCACCATTCAATTTTTAGTTTTACCAGAAACGTTTTTAACTGAAAATATTTTTGAAGGAAAGGAAAAAGATTCTTATTCCATTCAATTTTTAAAAGACAGCATTCTAAAAAAATTTCCGAACATAGTTATTATTACTGGAGCAAGCACGCTTTATGTTTATAAACCAAACGAAACAAAAAGTGCAACTGCCCAAAAATTTAATGACGCCAATGAGTATTACGATTCATTTAATACAGCCATACAATTAAATGATTCCTTGATTTCATTTTATCATAAATCAAAGTTAGTACCAGGTGTTGAACGTATGCCTTTTCCAGCTTTATTAAAACCATTAGAAGGTTTAGCGATTGATTTAGGTGGAACCATTGGCAGTTTGGGCTCACAAGACTATCGAACTGTATTTTATAGCCACAACAAGAAAGTTGGCATTGCACCAGTTATTTGTTATGAAAGTGTTTATTCAGATTACGTTACTCAATATGTTCGTAATGGAGCAAACCTCATTTTTATCATTACCAATGATGGTTGGTGGGAAAACACACCTGGACATCGACAACACCTGGCTTATGCAAGATTAAGAGCGATTGAGACGCGCAGAGAAATTGCTAGATGTGCTAATACAGGGATTTCTTGCTTTATTACACCATTTGGAGAAATTGAGCAAGCTACAACCTATTGGGAAAAAGCAAGTATCATCAAACAAATGACACCTCAAAATAGTCAAACTTGGTATGTGAAGTATGGCGACCTTATTTCATATTCCGCATCCCTGACCGCTATACTATTAATTGTATGGAGTCAAATTTTACGCTTTAAGAAGTCTTAAATTTTATTAAATTTGAGCTTTATTTTAATAACACGTTTAATTAATTAATATATTCTATGGAAAAATTTGATGTTACCATTATTGGTTCTGGTCCTGGTGGTTATGTAGCGGCAATTCGTTGTGCACAATTAGGAATGAAAACGGCTTTAATAGAGAAATACCAAACCCTTGGTGGTACATGCCTTAATGTAGGTTGTATTCCATCAAAAGCATTATTAGATTCGTCTGAGCATTTTTATAATGCAGTTAACCACTTTGAGGAACATGGTATAGACATTGAAGCTCCTAAAGTAAATTTAAAACAAATGATTGAACGTAAACGTGGTGTTGTAAAAATGACATGTGAAGGAATCAATTATTTAATGAAGAAAAACAAAATTACTGTATTTACAGGTGTTGGTAGTTTTGAATCAAAAACAATTGTAAACATTACAAAAGCAGATGGCACCAAAGAACAAATTGAAACTGTAAAAGCCATTATTGCAACGGGCTCAAAACCTGCTTCATTGCCAGGTATTGAAGTAGATAAGAAACGAATCATAACGTCAACTGAAGCCCTAGAAATGACTGAAATACCAAAACATTTAATCATCATTGGTGGTGGTGTAATTGGACTAGAATTAGGTAGTGTTTATGCACGTCTTGGTTCTAAAGTTTCTGTTGTAGAATTTATGGATAGATTAATTCCAGGAATGGATGCAAGTTTAGGTAAAGAATTACAACGTGTCATGAAAAAAGATTTGAAAGTTGAATTCTTCATGAAACACAAATTAGAAAGCGTTAAAAAAAAAGGAAAATAAGCGACTGTAACGGCTGATAATGGAAAGGGTGAAAAAGTTGAAATAAAGGGAGATTACGTTTTAATGGCTGTAGGTCGTAAACCTTATACTGAAGGATTAAATTTAGAAAAAGCGGGGGTAAAATTAGATCTTCGTGGACGAGTTGAAGTAGATGCTCATTTAAAAACAAGTGCAGATAACATTTTCGCTATTGGAGATGTAGTCGTTGGTGCTATGTTAGCTCATAAGGCTGAAGAAGAAGGTGTATTTGTTGCTGAACAAATAGCAGGACAAAAACCACACATCGATTATAATTTAATACCTGGTGTTGTTTATACATGGCCTGAGGTTGCGGCTGTTGGCCAAACAGAAGAGCAATTAAAAGAAAAAGGTATTAAATATAAAGTTGGTTCTTTTCCTTTTAAAGCAAGTGGAAGAGCTCGTGCAAGTATGGACACTGATGGTTTTGTGAAAGTATTAGCCGACGAAACAAGTGATGAAATATTAGGTGTGCACATGATTGGTCCACGCACTGCGGATATGATTGCTGAAGCAGTTGTAGCTATGGAATATAGAGCAAGTGCTGAAGACATTTCTCGAATAAGTCACGCTCATCCAACATTTACAGAAAGCTTAAAAGAAGCGGCATTAGACGCAACTGGAAAAAGAGCTTTACATATTTAATTGTACTTAAAATAAAACTAAAAGGGCTAAAGTAATCTTTAGCCCTTTTTTATTTCTTCAATCTTTTGAATAACCGATCGTACTGCAAACTTATAAATTCGTTGCTGTGATTTTTTAAAACATAACGATAAGCCGTTTCAGTAAATGTATCTCTTAAATCTTTACTCGTTAATAATTCATTAATGTTATAAGCTAACGCTTCTGAATCTTTTATTTTAGAAAGCAAACCATTACCATTAACAACTTCTTTCAAACCTCCAGCATTTGTTGCCGCAACGGGCACTTTGTATAAAAATGCATCAAGCACACTACTTCCCAACCCTTCTTCTTCAGAGCTCATAACAAACACATCCATGATTGAAAAATAATCTTCTACATCATTTACAAATCCATTTAAAATAAAACACTCCTGAAGATTCAATTTTTTAATCTCATCTTCAACTTCTTGTTTTAAAACACCTGAGCCAAAGTGTAAAAAAACAAAATCACTCCGAGTCAACGATAATTGATATATTGCTCTAACCAATGTAATGGGGTCTTTATGAGGGACAAGAGCTGCAGTAGTTGCAATTATTTTTTTCCCTAAATAATTATTTTGCTCCAAAAATTCTTTTGCTCTCACTTTATTTAAAATTTTAGGAACAGCCACATCACTAATTACTTCAACATTTGGAACTCCAAAATTTTTAAGAAT
>JBIISW010000077.1:0-12142 GCA_044340865.1 Bacteroidia bacterium
ATCCCTCGCTTCTAATAAAATGCGTTTACACGTTTCTACGTTTTCTTTTAATTCAGAAATAGATAAGCTGTGTTTGGTTGCAATAACAGCATCATCATCATGACGCATGAGTACATAGTTCTCATCTTCCCAATATCCTAATTCATTGACGTTGTAATAATCTGCAAAGACATCAAAATGAGTTGTTAGTAATTCTTTTAATTCTTCTTTTTGCCAAACGTAGTATTTACCTTCCACACCTTCGCTATCAGCATCTAGTGCCGAATAAAACCCACCTTCGGAATTACATAATTCTTTTTTAATAAAGGCAATCGTTTCAACTACAATGTCTTTATACAATTGATTTGGGGTTTGTTTATAGGCTTGCGTGTATAAACTAATCAGTTGGGCATTGTCATACAGCATTTTTTCAAAGTGTGGAACTTTCCAAATCATATCGGTGCTGTATCTTGCAAAGCCTCCACCAATTTGATCGTAAATGCCGCCATAGGCCATTTTCGTTAAGGTCGTATCAATGTGTTTTTTTATGAAGTTATTATTTTCAAAATAATTGTAGTGTAATAAAAATAAATAATTGTTGGGTAATGGGAATTTAGGTGCTCTGTTTGGTCCACCATTTTCTTCATCCACTAATTGTTTCCATGTGTTAACTGATTTTCTTAAGGAGTCCATTTGAAAAGGATTTCCCGACTGGTCTTTTGGATTTTCTAATTTCACTAATCCTTCTGTGAGATGCTCAGCGTATTCAAATACTTTTTCTGGATTTGTTTGATATAATTCTGCAATACTTTTTAAAACGTTTACCCATTGTTGTTTTGGAAAATACGTTCCTCCATAAATGGGTCTTCCATCAGGTAATGCAAAACAATTGAGTGGCCAACCTCCTTGTCCAGTCATTAATTGCACAGCACCCATATATACCATGTCAATATCAGGACGTTCTTCTCTATCAACTTTTACATTGATAAAATGTTGATTCATCACATTTGCGACGTCTTCATTTTCAAAACTTTCGTGTTCCATCACATGGCACCAATGGCAAGCGCTGTAACCAATACTAACTAAAATTAATTTGTTTTCACGTTTAGCCAGTTCAAGTGTTTCATTATTCCATGCATACCAATTTACTGGGTTATGCGCGTGTTGTAATAAATACGGACTGCTTTCTTTTATGAGTTGGTTTGCGTGATTCATCTTTACCTATAAGTTTAAAAGATAAAGGTACAAAAACCATACAGTTTTTTTAACCTGTATGGTTTTTGTTTTTCAAACTATTACATCTCGTTTTGCAACACCATTAATTGTACTTGTTGCAATTGTTGTAAAACCACTAAGTTAGTTCCACTAAACAATGGAATGATTTCTTCACTGTTGGTTTTATACTCTGTTGGAAGTTTCGTTTTACTTGAATCTAATTCTAAATGGTATGTTTTTATCAATGCCTGAAGCGCATCTACATCTTTATTTTCTGTGTTTGAATATCGAAATATATCATCAGAAATAAATTGTAACTTACTTTCAAAATCGTTAGAAAGTTTCGTTGTGCCTGTTTCTTTTAAGATGATAGACGTTTTAATCTTTTCGCACAGGTTAATGATTTGTTGACTCATCACACGTAACTTACTTTCTGAAGAGTCTGTTTTTATAACCGAATCGTAGAGTTTTTGTTGTGCAGAAACAATACCTTCATTAATTAAAAATGAAGACGTATCGCTAATGTTTTTCATTCTCGATCCATGAGGAGTGCGCACCAGTGTTAACCAAAGTCCACATATCATAATGATAACGATAGATGAAGTAATTGCATTTATTCTATTGTCAGGATTTTTAATGCCAACCATTAAATAGATAGGAAGTAAAACAAATCCAAGCAGGCCAATTAATGCGTAACCAAGTATCATCGTGTATGGCCAATGCATCACTTTGAATAAAATAAAAAGGCTCAATAACATACCTGACAATATACTTAAGCCAAGAATGAGTTTGTCTTTTGTTGCTTGCCTATCTTTTGATTTTAAAAGAAATAGCAATGGAAGAAAAATGAGGCTCGATGTGCCTACGCCTAATATAATAAATGCTGATGCACCAGGCCAGTGCATAAATTTAAATAGGATTCCTAAAATCATAGCTGCTGCAGAACATGTTCCGCTAAGTATCATTGTCTTTTTCATGGCGTAATAGTTTTTATAAGTTAATAATAGGAGTGTTTCTTCTTCTATTTCCCACAACTCATCTTTATAAAACGTACGAATTGTTTTTTGATAGAAGCTCTCGAAGTCTCCATTTTCTTCGAGATTTTGCTCGATGATACAACAAATATGATCGTGGAGATTTAGCTGCAGGCTCTCCATTTCAACGCCACGTGCACGTATGTCGTTAAAAATATAATCTATTTGTTTTTCACTAAGGCAATACATTTACGTTGTTTTTGTTTTGATGTCTAACAAAAATTTCATGGTTTCCATAAAGTCAGCTAACTCGCTTACTTTTTCTTTTGTTTTCGTTTTTCCTGTTGGACTTAAACTGTAATATTTTCTCACCCGTTTTCCTATGAATTCAGTTTCTGTTGTAACAAATCCATCAGCTTCTAGGGCGTGTAAAGTGGGATACAAAGCACCTTCTGTAATTTGAATTTTATCTAAGGTTAATTCTTTCACACGTTGAGTTATTTCGTAACCATACATTTTTTTATTATCGGCTAGGAGCTTCAACACAATGGTTTTCAAGGTTCCTTTTAAAAGTTCGGAAGAGTAATTCATATCGTTAGGTTTAATTTTTTTATCTCATATAAGTTATGACTTTCCATTTGAAAATAAATTTAGTGAGTCATTTTTAATACTATAACGAGATACTTAAGACAAAGATACATAAGAAACCAATGTATTTACATTTTTTTATTGATTTTTGTTTTAAAACAATGATTTTCAGGCCAATAAAATTTATCAGGTTTTATGAATGGATTTATTAACTATTGAATAGTTTTTAATAATAAATGTATAATTTTAAAACGATGTCAGAATACATGTATTAAGTTGTTGAGCATAAATAGGCGAATAACTCAAGCATTTATTTTCATAGGCAACACAAGAAATAAAAACCAATATAATATAGAATTCCAAAGATGTTTTTAATATTTGATACTGAAACAACAGGCTTACCAAGAAGTTACAACGCGCCCTTAACCGATTTTGATAATTGGCCTCGGATGGTTCAAGTAGCCTGGCAATTGCATGATGCGCAAGGTAATTTAATCAGTAGCAATTCAGTCATTGTAAAACCTGATGGGTATACTATTCCATTTAATGCTGTTCAAATTCATGGGATTACCAATGAAAGAGCCATTGAAGAAGGACAAGATTTAAAATTGGTATTACAAGAATTTGTTGAAGCGGTTAAACAAACCACTTACTTATGTGGTCATAATATCGAATTTGATAATAACATTATTGGTGCAGAATTATTACGTTGTGGTTTAGACAATGTATTGGCAAGCATGCCATTTATTGATACCAAGAATGATCAAACAACCGAATACTGTGCTATTCCGGGTGGACGCGGCGGAAAGTTTAAATGGCCAACGTTAACGGAATTATATACTAAATTATTCAATAGCAAATTTGATGAAGCGCATAACGCAGCCTTTGACGTATTAGCAACTGGTAAAGTATTTTTTGAAATTATTAAACGCGGCATTACAAAAGTAAAAGAGATTGAAACATCTCAACTCCAAACAATAAACTATGTAGCGCCTGATTTATCGGCACTTTATAAACATGAACAAGATTGGAAAGAAAGAAAGTTAGAAAGTACAAAAGTAAAGATTGAAACCACTAACTTAGTAAGTAACAATTCAACAGCCAATATTCAGCATGCAACATTTAGTCACTTACACAATCATACTCAATTTTCTGTACTCCAGTGCACAAGCGATGTTGGTGACTTAGTAAAAAAAGCAGTTGAATATAATTTAAGAGGATTAGCATTAACCGATCATGGAAATATGTACGGTGCCTTTTTATTTTGGCAAGCTATTGATAAACAAAACAAAGCCATTAAAGCCACCAATGAATTAATTGATAAAGGCGACCCTTCGACTATCGCTCAGGGTGCACAAAAGAAACATGAATTAAAATGCATTATTGGTTGCGAATTATTTGTTTGTAAAGATCATAAAGATAAAAGCAAACAAGATAATGGCTACACACAAGTGTTTGTTGCTAAGAACAGAATAGGTTATCAAAATTTATCTAAGCTCAGTTCGGTTGGTTTAATTGATGGTTTTTATTACGTGCCTCGTATCGATAAACATTTATTGTTACAGTATAAAGAAGGATTGATTGCCACCACGGGTTCTTTAACGTCAGAAATTCCTTCCTTAATTTTAAACGTAGGCGAAGAACAAGCAGAAGAATGTTTTGTGTGGTATAAAGAACAATTTGGAGAAGATTTTTATGTTGAATTAAATCGTCATCAGCTGCCAGAAGAAGATCATGTGAATACTGTTTTGTTAAAGTTTGCACAAAAATACCAAGTGAAATATTTTGCAGCTAATAGTAATTATTATTTAAATAAAGATGGATTTGAAGCGCATGATATTTTATTGTGTGTAAAAGATAATGAGAAAAAAGCCACGCCAGTAGGCAAGGGCAGAGGGTTTAGAAATGGATTGCAAAATAAAGAATTCTATTTTAAATCTCCAGCAGAAATGATAGAACTGTTTGCTGATATGCCAGAAGCCATTGAAGCAACAAACGAAATTGTAGATAAGATTGAACAGTTTAAATTAGGTAGAGATATTTTATTGCCAAAATTTGAAATTGAAAAAGCGTTTATTGAAGAAAATAAGAATGAAATTTTAGAATCTCAACAACGCATCATTGCCATTAAAGAAAAAGATTGGGTAGCTAAAAATTTATCACCCGAAGCCATTGAGGTGCAAAAGGCAGAGATGCTAATCATTGCCGAACAATTTATTTACATGTCGCATTTAACTTGGGAAGGCGCACACAAGCGTTATCCTGATATGACGCCTGAAATAAAAGATCGGATTGCTTTTGAGTTAACTACCATTGAGCGTATGGGTTATCCTGGTTACTTTTTAATTGTTGCTGATTTTATTGCAGAAGCTCGTAAAATGGGAGTTGCTGTTGGTCCAGGGCGTGGTTCGGCAGCTGGTTCGGCCATTGCGTATTGTTTGTGGATTACCAATGTAGATCCCATTAAATTTGATTTACTCTTTGAGCGTTTCTTAAATCCTGATCGTGTGAGTATGCCCGATATAGATATTGACTTTGATGATGAAGGTCGAGGTTTAGTGATTGATTACGTGATTAATAAATACGGTGCTAATCAAGTGGCGCAAATTATTACCTATGGCACCATGGGAGGAAAGTCTGCTATCAAAGATACAGCAAGGGCTTTAGACTTACCATTAGAAGATTCAAATAAATTATCAAAAGCATTTCCTGATAGTTTAGATGCCAAATTAAAAAAATTATTAAAGCCGGGAGGCATTGATGAAAAATATTTAGAAGGCATTAAAGATAAACGTGAAGTGGTGGAGCAATCGCACAACTTTAGAAAATTAGCTGAAGAAAAAACACCTGAAGCCGATGTGTTGAAACAAGCGTATGAATTAGAAGGTTGTTTGAGAAACATTGGTATACATGCTTGTGGCGTGATTATTACGCCTGATGATATGGTAAAGTTTGTGCCTGTTACCAAAGCTAAAGATAGTGAGATGCTTGTGACGCAGTTTGATAACTCCGTTGCAGAAAGCGCAGGCCTTTTAAAAATGGACTTCTTAGGCCTACGAACGTTAACGATTATAAAAGATGCGGTGCTTTACATCAAACAAAATCACGGTGTAGACATTGATATTGATGCCATTCCGTTAGACGATAAATTAACTTACGAATTATTTCAACGAGGAGAAACCAACGGTGTGTTTCAATATGAAAGTGCTGGTATGCAAAAATCATTGAAAGATTTGAAGCCAGATAGTTTCAATGATTTAATTGCTATGAATGCTTTGTATCGTCCAGGACCAATTGCTTACATTCCTAACTACATCAATCGTAAACACGGTAAAGAGCCAATTACTTTTGATTTAGAAGGCATGGATGAATTTTTGGGAGAAACGTATGGGATTACAGTTTATCAAGAACAGGTGATGCGTTTGTCGCAAAAGCTTGCCAACTTTACAAAAGGTGATGCCGATACCTTGCGTAAAGCGATGGGGAAAAAAGACAGAGCAACGCTTGATAAAATGAAAGGTAAGTTTATTGAGAATTGCAAAACCAATGGACACGACGAAGTGGTTGCTGAAAAAGTGTGGAAAGATTGGGAAGCCTTTGCGAGTTATGCCTTTAACAAATCGCACTCTACGTGTTATGCCTATGTAGCATTTCAAACAGCTTACATCAAAGCGCATTATCCTTCTGAGTTTATGTCGTCTGTTTTAAATCATGCAAGTAGCATTGATTCTATTTCATTTTTAATGGAAGAGTGCAAGCGCATGGGTGTAAAAGTGTTGGGACCAGATATTAACGAAGGCTTTGCAAAGTTTAGTGTAATAAAAGGAGGGACAGATATCCGTTTCGGAATGGCTTCTATTAAAGGAGTTGGCGAAAACACGGTTCAAAATATCATTGACGAACGTAATGCAAATGGAAAATACACCTCGGTATTTGATTTAGCTAAACGACTAGACAATAAAAGCGTGAATAAAAAATCATTAGAAGGATTAGCACTCGCAGGTGGTTTTGATAGTTTTGAAGGCATACACCGTGCGATGTTTTTTACACCTGATATGGATGGCTTAACGCTTACCGATCGAATGATTAAGTATAACAATCAAATGAGTTTGGGTAACGATACCTCGCAAGCTAGTTTGTTTGGTGGTGAAGATGAAATTGAAATTACCGAACCACAGTTGCCACAAAAAATTGAAACCTGGGGACAGCTCGAACAATTGGGAAGAGAAAGAGAAGTAGTTGGATTTTTTATTTCAGGACATCCACTCGATCCATTTAAATTAATTATTGAACATAAGTGTAATGCTACCTGCGCTCAACTCAAAGCAGGCTTAGAACCGTTTAAAGGAAAAGAAGTGTCGTTTGCAGGAATGGTTACTGGTTTTGAAAACAGAACAAGTAAAACAGGTAATGCGTTTGGAAAAATAATTATTGAAGATTACCAAGGTGCTTTAGAGATTATGTTGTTTTCTAAAGATTATGTGGAGTTCAATAAATTTATGGTAAACAATTTGTTTGTGCATGTGAAGGCTCGAATACAAGAGCGATACGGACAACCAGGCAGTTTAGAAATAAAAATAAATAAAATGGATTTGTTGGAAAATGTGAAAGAAACCATTTTTACTAATATGAAATTAAAAATTGATGTTAATTATTTAACAGACGATTTAATTAATTCCATTGAAAATATTTTAATAACCTCACAAGGAAAATGCAACGTGGAATTTTTTGTAGAAGATGCCCTGGAAAATATGAGTGTGAAATTATTTTCTAAATCTCGAAAAATTGCAGTGAGCACCGATTTAACGAATGAATTAGATAAACTAAGTAATGTGAGCTACGAAGTGAGTTAAGTAGAAGTCGATTAAACTATTTTTTTACAATTGAGCGAAGTTAATGGTGTGTGAACAAATTGACTTCGTTTTTTTTATGTTTCATAACACTGCCAAGTCTTATAAATGGGCACTTTTAAACCATCAAAGTATTTGGTTAGTTGATTAATTTATTATTTTTTAATTCCTTATTTTTAGAAATACGGTTGTTTAACGATTTCAAAAAAATGTTTGAATAGAAACGTATAAAATATATTTCATACTGCATGTTACTTTTTGTATGTTTAAAAATCAAATCATGGAGTCCAGAACCCATTATAAAAAACGGAATTAAATAAAACAAGTGGCGACTACGCAAAAACAAAATGAAAAAAGTAATATTCAAAACAATGATGGTTGTGGTAGTTGCCATGGTATTTTCAAGCTGTACAGCATACAACCATAGCATGAGAGAACCAAACACCAGAGTTAATTTAACAAAAAGTGATTTTACCTTGTCGGAGCAAGTAACTGCAGAGGCAAAGTGTTCCAAAGTATTTGGTATTGATTTTGCAAGGTTATTTACCAAGAAATCGGGTAATGTGCAAGGTGGTGCGGCTGGCATTAGTTTAGCTAGCATTCCAGTTGTGGGAGGTTTCATAGTTGACAAAACTTCTAGTTATGCCTTGTATGAATTAATGGTTTTAAAGCCGGGGTATGATGTGGTATTTTATCCTCAGTATGAAACCAAAGTATTCAAACCGTTTTTAGGAATCGGTTTTATATTTAAAAAAACAACTGTAAAAGCAACAGCACGCTTGGGTAAATTAAATAGATAATTTACCAGTACCTGCAATCATTAGAAATCATGAAGTGATTTTAAAACACCTATCACATGATAGGTGTTTTTTTATTCCAAAAAATACTCTTTAAAATACGGTTTGCAAAACACCTGAATAAGGCTTACCTTGTAATATAAAAATATTGATACATGAAAAAACGAATTATGTTACCCATTACTGTATTGTTGCTTCAAGGCACGGTACACAGCCAAACGAAACCTATGCCAACCAAAGAAAGTGTGAAACAAGCGGCTATTGCTTTAGATAAAGCAAGGCCATTTCAATATGTATCGGAGCAATTTGCCGATTTAAGAATTTTACGTTATCAAATTCCAGGTTTCGAAACTTTGAATTTAAAACAAAAAGAATTGTTGTATTATTTATCCGAAGCCGCATTATGTGGTAGAGACATTATTTGGGATCAAAATTACAAACACAATTTATTAATCCGTAAAACGATTGATGCCATGGTACTTGGTTATACGGGCGATATGCATGCACCAGAATATAAATTATTTGAAGTATACGCGAAGCGTTTGTGGTTTAGCAGAGGGATTCATCACCATTACAGTAGTGCAAAATTTATACCAGCATGTAGTCCAGATTATTTTAATCAATTATTGAAGGCAACTGATGTAAAAAACTTACCATTAAAAGAAGGAGAAAGCATTACAAAGTTTGCAGAAAAAATGACTGCTCTGATTTTTGATCCAACAGTGGCAGAAAAAAAAGTATGTTTGGATGCTGATAAAGATTTGATTTTAAGTTCTTCTGTCAATTTTTACGAAGGTGTAAATCAAGCTGAAGCTACCGCATTTTATGAAAAAATGGCTAACACAGAGCCAAAACCAAAAGAAATGATTGGCTTAAATAGTAAGTTGGTAAAAGAGAATGGTGCCATCGTTGAAAAAGTTTGGAAAGTAGGCGGCATGTATTCTTCTGCCATCGAAAAAATTGTTTTTTGGTTAGAGAAAGCAGTAACTGTTGCTGAAAATGCAAATCAAAAATTGGCCTTAGAAAAATTAGTGCAATTTTATAAATCAGGATCGTTAAAAGATTTTGATGAGTATAATATTGCTTGGGTAAAAGATACCGAAAGTGCTATTGATGTGGTAAATGGATTTATAGAAGTATATGAAGATCCATTAGGAAAAAAAGGTTCGTTCGAATCGGTTGTATCTGTCAAAGATTTTGAAGCATCCAAACGCATAGCAACGATTGGTGCCAATGCACAATGGTTTGAAGATAATTCAACCTTAATGCCACAACATAAAAAGAAAAACGTCAAAGGAATTTCTGCTAAGGTAATTAATGCCGTGATGGAAAGTGGCGATTCTGCGCCGTCTACGCCTATTGGTATTAATTTACCAAACAATGAATGGATTAGAGAAACGCATGGTTCAAAATCCGTTAATTTAGGAAACATTGTAGAAGCTTATGACATTGCAGCAGGTGGAAGTGTGGTGAATGAATTTTATTTTAATGATGCTATTAAGAAAAACGTGTTGAATTATGCAGGCTTAGCTGATAAATTACACACGGATATGCATGAAGTAATTGGACATGCGAGTGGGCAAATTGAACCAGGTGTTGGACAACCGCACGAAACACTAAAAAATTATGCATCGGCTTTAGAAGAAGGAAGAGCTGATTTAGTGGCTTTGTATTATTTAATGGATAAAAAATTAGTCAGCTTAGGTGTGATGCCATCTTTAGAATATGGAAAAGCATCGTATGATGAGTACATTACGAAAGGATTGATGATTCAATTATCACGTTTAAAATTGGGTGATAATATTGAAGAAGCCCACATGCGTAACCGACAAATGGTTTCTAAATGGGTGTTTGAAAAAGGACAATCAAGTAATGTAATTGAGCAAAAGAATGTAGGTGGAAAAACATATTTTGTTGTGAATGATTATGAAAAATTACGCGTGTTGTTTGGCGAATTATTAAGAGAAATTCAACGTATTAAGTCGCAAGGAGATTATGCCGCAGGAAAGGCTCTGATTGAAAACTATGGTGTTAAAGTTGATTTAGCATTGCATAAAGAAGTGTTAGAACGTTTTGCAAAATTAGAAATGGCACCGTACCAAGGATTTATTCAGCCAAAATTAATTCCAGAATATAAAGTTGGCATATTAATAGATGTGAAAGTAGAATATCCAAAAAGCTTTAAACAGCAAATGTTAGACTACAGTAAAAATTACAGTTATTTACCTGTAGAAAATTAAAGAATATTTTCTATAACTTTGATGAGATTCTGAATTAAGTTCAGAATGACGAAAAATTGAATCAAGTTCAAAATGACGAAAAAAAAGCCCTGAAATTTCAGGGCTTTTTTATGTAAAATAATAAGAATTAAAATATTATTTTCTTTTGTAAGAAATTAAATCTAATCCTTGGTTTTTATATTTAATAAATTTTTGGTCACTACTAATGAGTGTAATTTTTTCGGATATTGCTTGAGATATGATTAGATGATCAGTTGGATCGTTATGACCTTCTGTAATTTCTAAATCATTAAATTTTTTAATATGTTCTTTTGTGACATATTTAATAGTAAAATTTAAATCATTTTCAATAAATCCAAGAGCTGAAATTGATTTAGAGTTTTTATTAGGTTTTATTTTACCGATTTTAAATAAATGGATAAACTCCTGAACACTTGCAGAGCTTACATAAATAATATTTTATGAATTGTTGATGATATCTTGAATCGGAAAAGGTAATTCATTAACAAAAATACTAGCTAGTACATTTGTATCTATGTAATATCTCATTTGTTAACTGCTTTCCAATCTGTAACGATACCTATTCCGCCTTTATGTTTTTGCATCCATTGGCCAGCTTTAGAAAGTTTTTTTTGAGTTTCTTTTTTGGTTTTTACACCATTCAAATTTTTACTTTTCGTTTCCATAAAACAAATTTACAAAATATTGATATTAATTACAAAATGGTTTTATGTATTATTTGTTTCACTGTGATGAGATTCTGAATCAAGTTCAGAATGATCAAAAATTGACCTAAGTTTAGAAAGATAAAACATTCTTAAAACCATCTAGTCATGCCGAACTCGATTCGGCATCTTTTTTAAGTGAGGTGAGATTCTGAATCAAGTTCATGATGACGAAAAAAAAGCCCTGAAATTATTTCAGGGCTTTTTTATAAATAAGAAAAAATTATTTTTTACGAATGTAAATTCTGCTTTTTGCTAAACCTAATTTATTAAAAAAGTGTGTGAAAGAAACACCCAAAACACCCATGCCATAGGTAGCACTTCTTCTGAAGTTGATTGAACTTGCTTCAGGAAAATATTTGGTTGGGCAGGTGATTTCTGCAATTTGAAAACCAGCATAAAAAATTTGCGAAATCATTTGATTATCAAAAACAAAATCATCCGAATTTTCGTGGTAACTAATGGTTTCTAAAATCTCACGATTAAACGCTCTGTAACCAGTGTGGTATTCGCTTAATTTTTGATTGATTAAAATATTTTGTGTTAAGGTTAAGCAACGGTTAAAGATGTATTTATACATCGGCATGCCACCTTTTAAAGCACCTTTTCCTAAAATACGAGATCCAAACACAGATGGGTAAAGTTCACTTGCAATTAAGTGACTCATACTTTGAATGAGTTTTGGTGTATATTGATAATCAGGGTGCAACATGATGACAATATCAGCACCAATTTCTAATGCCTTATTGTAACATGTTTTTTGATTTCCACCAT
>JBIISW010000078.1:0-12101 GCA_044340865.1 Bacteroidia bacterium
TATTGTTGAGCTACCGATTTTGTATCAGCAATACCAAGTATGGGCATAAGTAAAAAGGGAATGAGCGCTGTTACGGCCAAGTGAACAGCTTCTGTAAACCACCATAAACTCATCCAGACTGCGATTCCTGCCATTAAACTCACTTTTGGATTACTAGCATCTAAATCTGTAAACAGCCAAATACACGCAGCGGCAAGAGGTCCTAAAAGTATGACAAGGTATTTTAATATATTTTTATTCATATATAGTAGATAACAAATGTAAGATTTTAACTTTACACAAAAATTAAAACACGATGCGAATTGTTTTTATGGGAACGCCCGAATTTGCGGTTGCAAGTTTAGATATATTAATTCAACATCATTATGATGTAGTTGGTGTTGTCACAGTTCCTGATAAGCCAGCAGGGCGTGGCCAACAAGTGCAACAATCGGCAGTAAAAAAATATGCCTTAGAAAAAGGATTAAACATTTTACAACCTGAAAAATTAAAGGATGAACAATTTGTGAATGAGTTAAGAAATTTACATGCCGATATACAATTTGTTGTTGCCTTTAGAATGTTGCCCGAAGTGGTTTGGAATATGCCTCCCTTAGGAACATATAATTTACATGGTTCACTTTTACCAAAATACAGAGGTGCCGCTCCAATCAATTGGGCAATCATTAATGGAGAAACGGAAAGTGGTGTAACGACTTTTAAACTTAAACATGATATCGACACAGGAAATGTATTATTTCAAAATAAGGTTAAAATTTCTCCAACAACAACGGCTGGTGAGTTGCATGATGATTTAATGATGGTTGGTGCTCATCTCATTTTAAAAAGTGTCAAACAAATTGAAAGTGGTGATTACGAATTAAAACCACAAACTGATACAGAAGCTATTCATGCGCCTAAAATTTTTAAAGAAACATGTTTAGTCAATTGGAATCATTCAGTAGAATCCATTTATAATTTGATAAGAGGTTTATCTCCTTATCCAGCAGCGTTTACAACGTATATAGATAAAAATAATCTTTCCATTTCCATTAAATTATTTACTGTTGAAAAAGAATGTTGTCAGCACCAATTACATATTGGAGCCATAGAAAGTGATTCTAAAACGTTCTTGAAAGTGGCTTGTAGCAATGGTTTTATTCACATTAAGCAATTGCAAATGGCTGGAAAAAAGCGCATGTCTATCGAAGAATTTTTGAGAGGCTTTAAAGTATTTCCAGAATTCGTATTTAATACTTAATGCTTTCTAACAATACCAATACATCACACGTATTTTTTTTGAATAAGCTAGCTATATATGTTAAAAGGGTGGATTTCGTGTTCAAAACCCTTATTATCATAGAGAATAGAGCCTAACTTATTAACAAAACGCCAATTTATAAACAAAACGAGCATTTTTTTCACTCAAACACTTGCTAAATAGCGTTTAGCGTATACATTTGTATCACAAATAATTTATAAAAGTTTAACCCTTAAAAACAAACAACATGAACAAAGCAGAATTAATCGAAGCAATCGCTAACACAACAAAAATGACTAAAGCTGACTCAGGTCGTGCATTAGACGCTACAATCGAAGCAATCAGCAAAGCATTGAAAAAAGGAGACCGTTTATCTTTAGTAGGATTTGGTTCTTTTTCAGTAGCTAAGCGTGCTGCACGTTTAGGTCGTAACCCACAAACAGGAAAAGAAATTAAAATTGCTGCTAAAAAAGTAGTTAAATTTAAAGCTGGAACTGAGTTAGCAACTAACGTTAACAAAGGAAAATAATTAGGAAACTAATTAGCTTAAAACCCTTTCAATCATATTGAAAGGGTTTTTTGTTTTTTACCGAATAATAAAAGCGTATTTTTAAACTTATATTATGATAGACCGTCAACGCATTGAACCTTTCTCGAAATTTGAATTGCTTGCAAAACAAGTGGTAGAAGGCTTTATTACGGGTTTACATAAAAGTCCCTTTCATGGTTTTTCAGTTGAGTTTGCCGAGCACCGTATTTATAATTCAGGAGAAAGTACCAAGCATGTGGATTGGAAATTATTTGCTAAAACAGATAAGTTGTTTTTAAAACGATACGAAGAAGAAACAAACCTGCGTTGTCAAATAGTGATTGACACGTCAAACTCCATGCTTTTTCCATTAGAGAAAAAGAATGAAAATTCCTTGAATAAATTATCTTTTTCGGTTTATGCAGCAGCAGCATTAGTGGAATTATTGAAACATCAGCGTGATGCTGTTGGCTTAACGTTTTTTGATAAAGAAGTTGGGAAACATTTTCCTGCAAAAAGTAATCCAACTCAACAAAAAATAATGTATCATGAATTAGAAAGTTTGTTAACTAAGCAAGTAGCAGAAGAAACAACGTCAACTCAATCTGCCATCGCTATCAATCAAATTGCGGAAATCATTCACAAACGTTCGTTGGTAGTTATTTTCAGTGATATGTTTGAAGATCAATCCAATCTGGAAGGCATTTTTGCCTCCTTACAGCATTTAAAATACAGAAAACATGATGTTGTTTTATTTCATGTAATCGATAAAAAATTAGAACTTAATTTTGATTTTGAAAATCGTCCATATCATTTTATTGATATTGAAACGAAAGCGGAAATAAAATTAAATCCAACTCAAATAAAAGAGCTCTATACCAAAAAAATTAGCGAATACACCGAAGCAATTAAATTAAAATGTGGTCAATACAACATTGATTTTGTTGAAGCAGATATCAATCAAGGATTTGATAGCGTTTTACAGACTTATTTGGTGAAACGTGGAATGATGCTAAGATAGTTTTATTTGGCGTTGCCTTCGGCCAGTTTTTTCGTTCCAATCTTTTTTTTGTTTCTCTAAAAAATGATAATGTAATTTTATTTGGGCGTTGCCTTCGGCCAGGCTTTTCGTTCCAATCTTTTTGTTCGTTCCTCTCAAAAAGGATTTCCACTGCAATCCTTAACGCAGTTTTTTGTCCTATTTAATTTTTTTTGTTTGGTTCGGTAATTATGTTTTTTTTGAAAGATTTCAATATAAACGTGAAATCTAGTTCGCGTTAAGGATTGAAACGAAAATCCTTTTTTTGAACTCTGAGGCTCTCGAAGTGTTAGAAAAAAGATTGCAGTGTAAAGCCTGACCCGCAGGGAAACGCCCAATTCAAAAAAAGTAATGACTTAATTCTTTTTAATGATGATTTGAGAAGGAAGTGGAATGCCGTATAATTCAAAAATGAAATTAACCAAGCCCTCCATTTCTTCTTTGGTATTGTATGCTGATAATGAAAAACGAATAGAGTTTTCAGATTCTTCTTTAGATAAACCCATTGCTTTTAAAACATGAGAATTTTCTGTTGTTGCTGAAGTGCAAGCAGAACCAAGCGATACAGCGTATTTAGATTTAAGATGAGAAAAAACACGGTCTCCGTTTTTTAATTTAGGGAAATAAATATTAGCGGTATTATATAAACGGTAACGCGTCGAACCATTGATACGTAGTTCGGGAACTTCTAATAATTGATGTTCTAAATAACCTCGTATTTTTGAAATATGGGCATTGTTTTCCCAAAAATCTGTTTTTGCAATTTCACACGCTTTCCCTAAACCTACAATCGACGGTACATTTAGCGTTCCGCTTCGTTTGCCATGTTCTTGCGAACCACCATGAAACAACGGAATTAAATTGACACGTGGATTTTTTCTTCGCACGTATAAAGCTCCAACTCCTTTTGGTGCAAATAATTTATGACCAGACATACAACACACATCAATGCCCATGTCGTTAACATCAATGGGTAATTTACCTGCTAATTGTGTGGTATCGGTAAAAAAAATAGCCTCATGCTGGTGTATGATTTCCGAAATTTTTTCTAAATCTTGTATCACGCCCGTTTCATTATTAGCTGCAATAATCGATACTAAAATTGTTTTTGGCGTAAAGCTAGCTTTTAGTTCATCTAAATCAATACGACCTTCTCTATCAACTTTTAAATAGGTTATTTCAACTCCAAGTTCTTTCAAATAATCACATGTATCTAAAACAGCTTTATGTTCTGTTTGAGTGGTTATGATATGATTGCCTTTACTCTTGTAAGCTTCAAATATGCCTTTTAAAGCCATATTGATACCTTCCGTTGCTCCAGATGTAAAAATGATTTCGCTTGGCTCTGCTTCAATTAAATTTGCTACTTGTTGTCTTGCTTTTTCAATGGCACCATTGGCATACCAACCAAATTCATGAGTTGAGCTATGCGCATTGCCAAAGTGTTCACTAAAAAAAGGAAGCATCTCTGCTAAAACTCTTTCATCGACAGGCGTTGTGGCGTTATAATCTAAGTAAGTCAAAGTGTATGTGTTGTTGAATCCATATAATTACATTCTTTCAGGAACTTCAATGCCTAAACACTTCATTCCATTTTTCATAATGGTAGCAGTGGTTTCAATTAATTTAATTCTAAATTCTTTAATCGTTTCATTTTCTTCTTTTAAAACCGGGCATTCGTTGTAAAACTGATTAAACAATTTAGTGAGTTCGTATACATAGTTTGCGACAATGGCTGGATTAAATGAACTAGCAGATTCTTCTAAAGCAATTGAGAATTCATATAATCCTTTGATTAGTTCTTTTTCTTTTGCGTGTAATTCAATGCCATCAGAAATAATGAGTTCATGAGTTGGTTTTTCAAATCGGCGTAAAATAGATTTAATTCGAGCATGAGCATATTGAATAAAAGGCCCTGTATGACCATTAAAATCAATACTTTCTTTAGGATCGAACATCATTTTCTTTTTTGGATCTACTTTTAAAATGAAATATTTTAAAGCACCCATTCCAATTGTTTCGTAAAGTGTTTCTAACGCATCATTTGTAAAGCCTTCTACTTTTCCTAATTCTTCAGTTGTTTCTTTAGCTGTTGCAACCATACCGTCAATTAAATCATCCGCATCAACAACAGTTCCTTCGCGACTTTTCATTTTTCCTTCAGGTAATTCTACCATACCATAACTTAAATGAAAACATTCTTTTGCCCAATCATATCCTAATTTTTCAAGGCATTTAAATAATACTTTAAAATGATAATCTTGTTCATTTCCAACCGTATAAATCATTTGATTTAGTTTTGGAAATTCCTTAGCACGTTCGATGGCTGTTCCTAAATCTTGAGTAATGTAAACAGATGTGCCATCGCTACGCAATACTACTTTTTCATCTAAACCTTCATTAGTTAAATCAATACAAACGCTTCCATTTTCTTTTTTATAAAAAATATGTTTTGCTAAGCCTTCTTGTACAATTTCTTTTCCTAATAAATAGGTATTGCTTTCGTAATATAATTTATCAAACGTAACTCCTAACTTTTTATAGGTAACATCAAATCCTTTGTAAACCCAACCGTTCATGGTTTTCCACAGCTCGATAGTTTCAGAATCATTAGCTTCCCATTTCAATAGCATGTCTTGGGTTTGTAACATAATTGGCGCTTTTTTCTCAGCTTCCTCTTTTGTTAAACCTTGTGCTTCTAATTCAGCTGTTTGTTTTTTATATTCCTTATCAAAGGCAACGTAATATTTTCCAACTAAGTGATCACCTTTTTCATGAGTAGATTCTGGCGTTTCACCATTTCCAAATAATTTCCAAGCAATCATACTTTTGCAAATATGAATACCACGGTCGTTTATTAAATTTACTTTAATGACCTCATGACCTTGTGTTTGGATGATATTTGCTACTGAGAATCCTAATAAATTATTACGTATGTGCCCTAAGTGCAAAGGTTTATTGGTGTTGGGCGATGAATATTCCAACATGATTTGTTTGCCACTGCTATTTGCTTTTTTGATGCCGTAGTTTGGTTGAGCAACAATTTCTTTAAATTCGTTTAACCAAAAGGTGTTAGCTAATGAAAAATTTAAAAATCCTTTGACAACATTAAAATTAATGATGTTCGTATTTTCTTTTAATAACATGTCGCCAATCAGTTGGCCTGTTTGTTCGGGAGTTGCTTTAGCGGCTTTAATAAACGGAAAGGTTACTAATGTGTAATCGCCTTCAAATTCTTTTTTTGTTTTTTGTAAAACAATACTTTCTGGAGTGGTTGCTAATTCGAATAAGTGATTAACAACAACGGATATGTTTTGTGATAAATAAGATTCAATGTTCATGGCTTAAAAATACAAAATTTTAATTTTATATTTACCTTATGATTATAGATTTAAGAAGCGACACTGTTACCGTTCCGAGTAAAGGAATGATGGATGCCATGATGAGTGCAGAGGTTGGAGATGATGTATTTGCAGAAGATCCAACGGTGAGTTTATTAGAGAAAAAAATAGCATTGATGTTTAACAAAGAATCTGCCTTGTTTTGTCCAAGTGGCACGATGACGAATCAAATCGCCATTAAATGCCATACACAGCCTGGCGATGAATTGTTGTGCGATGTAAATTCTCATATTTATAATTACGAAGGAGGAGGTATTTCATCAAACTCGGGTGTACAAGCTAAATTATTGGATGGTGATAGAGGACGCATAACCGCAAGTTTAATTGAAGAAAATATTAATGGCAATTATGATTGGTTAACCAAAACATCTTTGGTGTGTTTGGAAAATACCGTAAATAGAGCAGGAGGTAGCTATTACCAATTAGATGAGATGTTGAAAATTTCGACATTGTGTAAAGAAAAACAATTAGGTTTGCATTTAGACGGAGCTCGTTTATTTAATGCGTTGGTTGAAACCAAAGAAAGTACAATCGATGTTGGAAATGCCTTTGATTCCATTTCCATTTGTTTATCAAAAGGATTAGGTGCTCCAGTGGGTTCGTTGTTGTTAGGCACAACAGACTTTATAAAAAAAGCACGCAGAGTTCGAAAAGTATTTGGTGGAGGCATGCGTCAAGCTGGCTTTTTGGCGGCAGCTGGCATTTATGCTTTAGATAATAATGTTAATCGGTTAACAGAAGATCATCAACGAGCCAAACACATTGAAACTATATTAACAGGTTTGCCTTATGTAGAAAGTAGTTTACCAGTTGATACAAACATTATTATTTTTAACCTTTCTCCAAATTTAAAATTAGAGGTGTTTGAAAGTAAACTGAAAGAGCAAGGAATTAAAATGTCTGCGTTTGGTAAACAAACAGTTAGATTTGTAACGCACTTAGATTTTACAGACGAAATGCTTATGAAGTTAGAATCTGTTTTGAAAGGGATATAAAATTACTCCTTTAGTTTAATCAAGGCAAATACACTGTAATTAAGCATATCCATATAATTGGCATCAACGCCTTCGCTCACAGTTGTTTGTCCTTTATTATCTTCAATTTGTTTTACCCTAAAAATCTTCATTAAAATTAGGTCTGTTAATGAACTCATGCGCATATCACGCCATGCTTCGCCATAATCATGGTTTTTATCTTCCATTAATTGTTTGGTAATACCAACGTATTTAGTGTATAAACTGGCTACTTCATCGTATGGTAACTCCATGCGCGTGTCGTTTACTAATTCAAGTTGAATCAGCGAAATCACACAATAGTTAATAATACCTATGTATTCGCCAGTAATATCATCTACTACTTTTTGAGTTCCTTTTTCCTCAATACTTTTGATGCGTTGTGCTTTAATGAAAATTTGATCGGTTAACGACATTGGACGTAAATTGCGCCAAGCAGTGCCATAATCCTTCATCTTTTTTAAAAAGAGTTCTTTGCACAAATTTATGGCTGCATCATATTGTTTGGATGTTGTATTCATAGTATATTTAGAAATGCTAATTTAGCAATTATGTATAAAACGTATTTAACAAATGGTAAACAATTGAGTTTTAATAAACCTCAAGTGATGGCCATTATCAATGTAACACCCGATAGTTTTTACGACGGAGGGAAGTTTTCATCTCTTTCGGATGTAATAAAGGATGCTGATGAAAAAATTAGAGAAGGTGCTACAATCATTGATATTGGCGCCGCTTCGTCTAAACCAGATGCTAAATCACTTTCGGCAAAAGAAGAAATGGTGCGTTTAGCTGAACCACTTTCGGAACTTAGAAAAGAATTTCCTCATGTTTTTATTTCTGTTGATACCTACTTAGCAGAAGTAGCCGATATGGCCATTTCACTGGGTGCTGATATCATTAATGATATTTCGGGTGGAGTATTGGATGCTAATATGATTGATGTGGTTGCAAAAAACGATATTCCTTATGTGATGATGCACATGCAAGGTACACCAAAAACGATGCAACAAAACCCCACTTACCATCATGTTGTTACTGAAGTAAAATCCTTTTTCGAAAAAACGATTCAAATTTGCAAAAACAAGGGTTTTGAGAAATTAATCATTGATGTTGGTTTCGGTTTTGGAAAAAGTGTTGAGCATAATTATCAGTTATTAAAACATTTAGAGGAATTTAAATCATTTGAATGCCCTTTGCTTGTTGGTTTTTCTAGAAAATCAATGATAAATAAAGTTATACACACCAATCCAAATACAGCATTAAACGGAACCACTGTGTTAAACACCTTGGCTTTAACACACGGCGCTAGTGTTTTAAGAGTTCATGATGTGAAGGAAGCTCAACAGGCTATTGATTTATATAGTTTTTATAAGAGTGTTGATTAGATAGCTCTTCTTTAAATTGTTAAAACATTTTTATTTTGTGATAAAGTTTTTTCAAATTTTACGTCTAAATTTTATAAATTTGTTTCATAGCATCGTAACCAATAAAAATATATATAGCAATGGAAGTAACAGGTCAATTAAAATTAAAGTACGACATCCAAAAAGTAAGTGAGAAATTTCAAAAAAGAGATTTTGTTTTATCAACAGATTTAAGCACGCCTTACCCACAACATGTGAGTTTTCAAGTAACTCAAGATAAATGCAGCATGTTGGATTCGTTCAACGAAGGTGATGAAATTAAAGTACAATTTAATTTAAGAGGTAGAGAATGGAACGGTCCACAAGGTATCAAATTTTTTAATACACTTGAGGCTTGGAGAATTGAAAAAGTGGCAGCTGGCTCATCTAACGCAGCACCTGCTCAAAACGCTCAAATGCCGCAAAGTACGGCAGCTCCTGTATTTAACAGTAGCGTAGCTGATAACGACGATTTACCTTTCTAATTTTAAAAAAAAGTGAATTCAAAGACACAAGAAATAAGACACTCTCGTCTTAATCTTGTGTCTTTTTTTATTTAAATACATACATGAAAAAACCTTCCGTTTTATTAATATATACAGGTGGCACCATTGGAATGATGCAAGACCCTAAAACGGGCGTGTTGAAGCCTTTTAATTTTAAAGCTCTTACCAAACAAATTCCAGAACTTCAAAAATTTGATATTGAATTATCATCTATTTCTTTCGAAAAGCCAATTGATTCATCTAATATGAGTCCAGAAACGTGGATTCAATTAGCTCACATCATAAAATCAAATTACGATTTATATCATGGATTTGTTATTTTGCATGGTTCGGATACAATGGCATTTACAGCAAGTGCTTTGAGTTTTATGTTGCAAAATTTAGCGAAGCCAGTTATTTTAACAGGTTCTCAACTACCAATTGGAACAATAAGAACGGATGGGAAAGAAAATTTGATTACGGCCATTGAAATTGCAGCAGCTCAAAAAAATAATAAACCCATTGTAAATGAAGTATGTGTTTATTTTGAATATAAATTACATAGAGGGAATCGCACCTTAAAATACAACTCAGCACATTTTGATGCGTTTAAATCGCCTAATTATCCAGCCTTAGCAGAGGCTGGAGTCACGATTGATTACAAAACAAATTATTTATTAAAGCCATCAAAAAAACAATTTGCTATTCAAACCCACTTGGATAATGATGTTGTTGTTTTAAAGTTATTTCCTGGTTTAAGTAAAAAAATCACACTCGCTATTTTAAATATTCCAGAAATTAAAGGTGTGATTATTGAAACTTTTGGTGCAGGAAATGCAAGTACTCAACCTTGGTTTATTGATGCTTTAAAAACAGCTATAAACAAAGGAATTATTGTGTATAATGTTACCCAATGCCCCGAAGGTAAAGTTGTACAAGGGATGTACGAAACAAGCAGCCATTTAAAGAAAATTGGTGTGATTAGTGGACAAGATATTACCATTGAAAGTGCCATTACAAAACTTATGTTTGTGCTTGGACAAAAATTATCTTTAGAAAAAACAAAAAAACAACTCGAAACTAATTTGGTTGGAGAAATATCTGAATAAAAAAATGACACAAACTATTAATATTGAAGGTGTAAAATTATATGCTTACCATGGTTGTTTGCCAGAAGAAACAAAAGTTGGAGGCGAATACATTGTGGATGTAAATTTAGAGTATAACTTTACGGAAGCTGCAAATACGGACGATTTGACTAAAACAATTGATTATTGTACGGTTTTTAATATTTGTAAATATGAAATGGCTATTCCAGCAAAGTTAATCGAACATGTTTGCCAACGTATTTTTGATTCTGTTATTAAAACATTCCCAAATTTAATACATACTAAAGTTACAGTTACAAAATTATTACCTCCTATGAATGGCCCAGTAGATAAGGTTTCTGTGAGTATTGCTAATTAAATGACAGCTACCTCAAAAACATATTTAGGCATTATGAGTGGCACATCATTAGATGGGCTCGACCTTGCTTTGTGTCAATTTGAGGAACTGAATCATAAAATGAATTTTAAACTCATTGCTTCTGAAACGATTAAATATAGTTCGGATTGGAAAGAAAAATTAAACCATGTGTTTGATGCCACCGCAGTAGAGTATTTTAAACTTAATAGTTTATATGGAAAGTTTATTGCAGAGCATGTCAATTCATTTTTAGATAAAAATAATACCACTGCCAATTTTATTGCATCTCATGGTCATACCGTTTTTCATCAACCAGAAAATGGTTTCACAACGCAAATAGGCTGTGGTGCTACAATTGCAGCCTTAACGGCTATTGATACAATTTGCGACTTTAGAAGTTTAGATGTGGCATTGCGTGGTCAGGGTGCCCCATTGGTTCCCATTGGTGACAGAGATTTATTTGGTGATAACGAAGCCTGTTTAAATTTAGGAGGTATTGCAAATATTTCTATGACTAAGCATGGCAAAACCATTGCTTTTGATGTTTGTATGGCAAATTTATTGTTGAATTACTTGTCCCAAACCATAGGTTTAGAATTTGATAAGTCGGGTGAATTAGCTTCAAAAGGAACAATCAATCCAATTTTATTAAATGAATTATTAAGTATTGAAACGCATTTTAAATCGTTAGGTCGCGAATTAGTTGAAAACGCTTTTTTTCCAATTTTAGAAAAACACACTATTTCTCTTGAAGATAAATTAGCCACATGTGTTGAATACATGGTCGTGAAAATAAATCAATCGTTTATTGATTCAGATTTAAAATCTGTTTTAATTACAGGTGGTGGCGCATACCATACTTTTTTTATCAATCAATTGAGAAAACGGTTTAACGGAACGATTACCATTCCAAGTTCAGAAATAATTGAATTTAAAGAGGCTATCATTTTTGCATATTTAGGTTATTTACGAATGAATACTAAAGTCAATACATTGCAAAGTGTCACTAAAGCCAAGCGAGATAGCGTTGGCGCTTGCGTTTATATAGGTGCAATGCGCTAAATGGTTAAATAATTTTTTCCAATTTAGTTTCTTTGTTAACTTTAAAATCTATAAACTTTCAATACTTTTTATTATGAATTTTTTACTTATTTTTTTAGGTGGTGGTTTAGGAAGTATTACTCGATTTGGTATTTCACTTTTAGTTGCTAAAACAGCTTTGCATTCGGGTGTATCAACTCTTATTTCAAATGTAGTGGCATGTTTACTATTAGCTGGTGTTATTTTTGTATTTCATCAAAAAAATGTTGTTCCTGATATGTATAAATCCTTTGTTTTAATCGGAATTTGCGGAGGATTAAGTACATTTTCAACATTTAGTTATGAAACCTTTGAACTTTTTAAACAAGGTATGATTGCTTGGGCTGTTGCTAATATCGTGATTAGTTGTGGCTTATGTTTATCCATATTTTACGCTTTTTCTAAATAAGCGAAATCATTTTCTATTTTTAGTTTGGGTTT
>JBIISW010000213.1:0-3398 GCA_044340865.1 Bacteroidia bacterium
AGAGGCGGTTTTGCAAAATGCTGAAATCATTTCTTTTCACGAAATTGTACCTTCAATGAATGATATATTTATTTCAGTTGTTGAAAATAAACCTGCACTCAATACTCAAAGTTATTTTACAGAATAAAATTTCAACAACGTAGTCAACCCTTCAGATATTTTAAACTATGAACAAATTAGTATTAATCATACAACGCGAATACTTTTCAAGAGTAAAGAAAAAGTCATTTATTATCATGACAATTTTAGGCCCATTGCTTATGGCTGGGGTTTTAATTGTGCCCGTTTGGCTAGCTATGCGCGATAAAACAGATCATCAAATTTTAGTACTCGATCATAGTGGTTTATTCATTGAAAAATTAACCAATACACCCGAGATAAAATTTACCTATGGTGCTGAATCAATTGCAAGTGCAAAACTTAAATTAAAAGATGGTCCTTTTGATTTAATTATGGAAATAAAAGGCGATGCCTTAAACGATGAAAAAACAACGCCCGTTTTATATTATAAAAAACAACCAGGTATTAGTACCGAACAATATATTACCAATCAAATGGAAAATATATTATTTGATTACCGATTACAAGGCGATAGTATTGACATAAAAAAAATTGATAATGCACGCCGACAAGTGCAATTACTGACATTAAAAGTAACGGAAGATGGCAAGGATGAAAAAACAAATACAGAACTCAATATGGGAATTGGTTTTGGATGTGCTGCCGCTATATACTTCATGATATTTTTATATGGATCGCAAGTGATGCGCGGTGTCATTGAAGAAAAATCAAATCGTATTGTTGAAGTGATTATATCATCAGTTAAACCATTTCAATTAATGCTTGGGAAAATATTAGGGGTCGCTTTAGTTGGCTTAACTCAATTTATTTTATGGATTATTTTAACGCTCGTTCTTCAAACAGCGATTACTACTTTTCTATTTAAAGATGAACTAGCGGACAAGGTGAAACAAAATGCACAAATAGAAAAAGTCATGAAAAATGATTTAACCGCTGGAATTACAAAGATGGAAAAAATAGAAACGCCTAATGAAGCCATTGCCTTATTCAATGATTTAGATAAAGTAAACTTCAGTCAAATTATAGTATGTTTTGCGTTTTTCTTTTTATTTGGCTATCTATTATACGCAGCCTTATTTGCCGCTATTGGATCGGCCGTTGATAATGAAGCCGATACACAACAATTTATTTTGCCTGTTACCATTCCGCTTATTTTAAGCTTTATTATTGCTCAAAGCATTATTAAAGATCCAGATAGCGGCATGGCCCAATTCTTTTCTATTTTTCCATTAACTTCGCCCATCGTCATGATGGTAAGATTGCCATTTGGCGTGCCAATGTGGGAATTACTTCTATCGATGGTGATGCTCATTATTGGCTTTTTATTTTTCACATGGTTAGCAGGTAAAATATACCGAACAGGTATTTTAATGTATGGTAAAAAAACAACTTGGAAAGAGCTAGGGAAATGGCTATTTTATAAAGGTTAGTGCTATCAAAAACACTTTTACTATTGAAGGTATTTAGTTATATTCGTAAGGTATTATGATGGAAAAAGAGATACTCCTACAGGTAAAAAATTTAGTTACAGAATTTAAATCTGATAACGAATTAATTAAAGCTGTAAACGATATTTCATTTACCTTGCACAAAGGTGAAACCATTGGTATCGTTGGAGAAAGTGGTTCAGGGAAATCAGTTACATCACTTTCCATTATGCAATTAATACCCAATCCTCCTGGCAGAATTTCTGGTGGAGAAATTTTGTACCATTCCAAAAACAATGGCACTATAGACTTAAGAACACTTTCAAACCAAGATATGCGTGCTTACAGAGGGAATGAAATTGCTATGATATTTCAAGAGCCCATGACAAGTTTAAATCCAGTTTATTCGTGTGGTGCACAAGTCATGGAGGCTATTATTTTACATCAAAAAATAAATAAAAAAGAAGCTAAACAAAAAACACTTCATTTATTTTCTCAAGTACAATTACCTGATCCAGAACGTATGTTTAGTGCGTATCCTCATGAAATTTCGGGTGGACAAAAACAGCGTGTGATGATAGCTATGGCAATGAGCTGCAATCCTCGTGTTTTAATTGCTGATGAACCAACCACTGCATTAGACGTAACCGTTCAAAAAAATATATTAGACCTCATGCTTCAATTACAAAAAGAACATGAAATGGGAATTATGTTTATTACACACGATTTAGGCGTCATTGCAGAACTTGCTGATGTGGTAATGGTAATGTACAAAGGCAAAGTGGTAGAGCAAGGTCCAGTACTCGATATATTTACAAATCCACAACACCCTTATACAAAAAGTTTATTAGCGTGTAGACCGCCATTAGATAAGCGCATTTTACGATTACCTGTTTCTTCAGATTTCATGAAATTGGATGACCAAGGCCATATGATTGAAATTGCAAAAAGCGTCAGTGAATCTATAAATAGCGTTATTGTATCACAAGAACAACGCGTAGCGGAACACAAAGAGCTTTATGCTAGAAAAAAAATAGTAGAAATAAAAAACATAAAAACGTATTTCCCAAAACAAAAAAGCTTTTTTGGAAAAACAACAGACTGGGTAAAAGCAGTGGATGATGTAACTTTAGACGTTTATGAAGGTGAAACACTCGGACTCGTTGGAGAAAGTGGCTGTGGAAAAACAACATTAGGAAGAACCATTTTAAGATTAAATGAACCAACATCAGGAGAAATATATTTTGGGCAAAAAAATGTATTAGCCTACTCACAAAAAGAAATGCGAGACTTGCGAAAAGATATGCAAATTATATTCCAAGACCCCTACTCTTCTTTGAATCCACGTATATCTATTGGAAAATCAATTATGGAACCGATGCAAGTGCATAATATGTTAAGCACAACTCAAGAAAGGAAAGAACGTGTTTTAGAACTACTAAAAAAAGTTGGCTTAGAAGAAAAACATTTTAATCGCTACCCACATGAATTTAGTGGTGGACAAAGGCAACGTGTATGTATTGCTCGTGCGTTAGCACTCAATCCGAAATTTATTATTTGTGATGAAAGTGTGAGTGCCTTAGATGTTTCTGTGCAAGCACAGGTATTAAATTTATTAAATGACTTAAAACGAGAATTTAAATTTACCTACATTTTTATTTCGCATGATTTAAGTGTGGTTAAATTTATGAGTGATAGAATGGCCGTTATGAATAAAGGAAAAATTGTTGAGCTAGGTGAAGCTGATTCAATTTATATGAATCCGCAAACAGACTATACCAAAAAATTAATTAACTCTATCCCGAAAGGACAGTTAGATGATATTAAAGCAAGTATCGAAAAAAAGAAATTGTTTGACATTCAAAACACGATTTAAATGTTTGAATTCCT
>JBIISW010000215.1:0-3370 GCA_044340865.1 Bacteroidia bacterium
CAATTATTTTTTTCCCTAAATAATTATTTTGCTCCAAAAATTCTTTTGCTCTCACTTTATTTAAAATTTTAGGAACAGCCACATCACTAATTACTTCAACATTTGGAACTCCAAAATTTTTAAGAATACGTTTTATAGCCTCAGAAATAGCAATGACTTTAGTTGTATTTTTATATTTAAACAAAGTTAGTTTTCCTTTCGGGACAAAATCAACCCGACGGGTATACACTAAAGGCACTCTAAAAAATAGTTTAGAAAATAAAGCATGAAATTGGTTAGATGCAGTTTGCGAATGGATAATATCATACTTACCAGCACGCCATAAAAAAAACCAAATAGCCGATATATTATTTTTTATTTCAATAACCTTAATCCCTTTTGCTTTAGCATGCTGACTTAATGGAAATCCTTTCAAACATAAAAGAGTGACGTCATGATTAAATTGCTTTAAACCTTCCGCATTGTATAGCGTTTGACGTTCGCCACCACGCCAAGATTTTTCAGTATTAACTTCTAGTATGTTCATAAATGATTATGCAATTTGCACATAATTAATCTAAAACAAAAAATGAATATTTCAATTTTTATACCGAAGTTTGTTCATATCAAACATGGAAAGTTTTAAAAATAAAGTCGTTTGGATAACAGGAGCTTCTTCTGGTATTGGTGAAGCTTTAGTTTATGAATTGGCTTCAGAAGGGGCAAAACTGGTTTTATCTGCACGAAGAGAGCACGAATTACAACGTGTTGCAAACACAGCTAAATTAACAAACGAAACTAGTTTATTATTACCATTTGATTTAGTAGATACGACAAAATCTGATGAATATGCTGAATCAATCATAAATAAATTTGGTTGTATTGATATATTAATAAATAACGGCGGCCAAAGTCAAAGGGCTGAAGCAATTCATACATCGGTTGAAGCAGAAAAAAAATTATTTGAAATCAATTATTTTAGCGCTGTTAATTTATCGAAAGCTGTTTTACCATATATGCTGAAACAACAATCTGGAAAAATAATTGTAATCAGCAGCATTGCCGGTAAATTCGGTTTCTATTTACGGTCAACGTATTCGGCTGCAAAACATGCTTTACAAGGTTATTTCGAAAGTTTACGGTTAGAAGTTGAAACAAAAGGTATTCATATTTTAATTGTTTGTCCAGGTAAAATTAAAACAGCCATTTCATTAAATGCTGCTGTTGAGAACGGACAAACCCATAACAAAATGGATAAAAGTCATGAACATGCTATGACTGCAGAAGTATGCGCGAAAGAAATCATTACAGGTCTATTAAAAAATAAAGAAGAATTATTTGTTGGCGGAAAAGAATTAGTAATTGTAAAAATAAAACGTTTTTTTCCTCGCTTATTCAATGTGTTAATTAGAAAACAAAGTCCTTATTAGAACTTACCAGCTTCAATGAGCTGAATTGCTCTTTCGATCATGATATCTTCTCCTTCAGGATCATATTCAGTTTTCATATTACTCCCAAAAATACGTGCCACACTTTGCCACATAAATGCTTGAAAATTTCCACGCATTTGCTTCACAATTTCGAAACTTGTTGAGCCTGTTTCCCTATCTATTAATTTTAAAAGAATTTTTCCTTGAGTCATGGATAGATTTTTTAAATCATTTTCAAAATCAGCTTTCAACTCTTTTTCAATAATTTTTACGTACGCTTTTTTGGCTCGTTCACTAGGTAGCTTTGATAAAATTAATTCGTATTCTTTCAGTTTTGCCGCTGCTAAAATAGCGTAAGGATATACTTTCTTTACATTGTATTTTGTACGAGTCCAAGCCTCATACTGCTTTTTTGTTTTATAAGAATAATCTGCAACTATCAATACTTCAGGCATCCAAATAGAAGCAATCGTATCACCATGATAAATCTCAGCCCACACTTTATATAAAACTTTTGGTTTTTCGGACGGAACTATAACTTCATCTTGTGAAAACAAACATAAAAATCCAAAGCAAAAAAATGCTGTAAATTTTAACTTACTTATGTCGTTTGCAATCATGTTATAATTAATCCGAAAAATAAAAAAGGTAACCGTAAAATAGTTACCTCTTAAATTTTATTTAAATAAAAGATAAATTTTTAAACTCTATTTAATCGCCATTTTGATTTCGTGTTAGCTGTTGCAGCTACCACCTCACGCTTTGAATTATCTAAATGAGAAGAAATAAATGCACCAAAAATAGATGCCACTTCCTCTTCGTCTTTAGCTGATTTATTGAGCATTTCGGGTTTAAAATACTTCGGTATAAATCCAGTATCAAAATGTCCACTTACAAATGCTTCATGTTTTAAAACAAAGGAACAAAAAGGTAAGGTTGTTTCAACCCCAGTTATTGTATAATCTTGAATAGCACGTAACATTTTTTCAATGGCTTCTGTTCTATCTTTTCCGTGTACAATTAATTTTGCAATCATCGGGTCATAAAAAATGGGAATATCCATACCTTCTTCAAATGAATCATCAACACGAACACCAGGCCCAGAAGGGATTCTGTAGGTTTTTAAATTTCCAATATCAGGTAAAAAATTATTTGTTGGATCTTCGGCACACACACGAACTTCAATAGAGTGTCCATTAATTTTTAAATCATCTTGTGTAATTGATAGTTTTTCGCCACGTGCCACTTTAATTTGTTCTTTTACTAAATCTAAACCTGTTATCATTTCAGATACAGGATGTTCAACTTGCAAACGCGTATTCATTTCTAAAAAATAGAAATTCATTTGATCATCTAACAAAAACTCAACTGTACCTACTCCACTGTAATTACAAGCTTTTGCAACATTCACTGCACACTCACCCATTGCTTTTCTAAGTTCCGGAGTTAACACACACGAAGGCGCCTCTTCAATTACTTTTTGATGACGACGTTGAATACTACATTCACGCTCAAATAAATAAACACAATTACCATGATCATCTGCTAATAATTGAATTTCGATGTGACGAGGACCAGTAGCATATTTTTCAATAAAGACTGCACCGTTTCCAAAAGCAGAAATAGCTTCACTAATTGCTAACTTCATTTGTTCTTCCACTTCACTTTCTTTTTCTACAAGGCGCATTCCTTTTCCACCACCACCAGCAGAAGCTTTAATTAACAAAGGGAATCCAATTTCTTTTGCCAAACGTGTTGCTTCAACAACATCATCAATAGCACCATCAGAACCAGGAATCATAGGAACATTATATTTCTTAGCAGTTGCTTTTGCGCTTAATTTATCACCCATTAAGTCCATTGCTTCAGCACTTGGTCCAATAAATGTAATGCCAGCTTTTTTTACTTTTCTAACAAAATCTGCATTCTCAGATAAAAAACCATATCCTGGATGAATGGCA
>JBIISW010000217.1:0-3322 GCA_044340865.1 Bacteroidia bacterium
CGACCTAATCCAAAAACTAAATTAAAACTCATAACATCGGCTTACCATGCGCAAGAGCAAGAGCATTTTAATGTTCAAGGACAGTATTACATCGATCAGTTAGAAGCAGATTTTGGTAAAGATAATTTTGGTCAAGTAGCTTTCAATCGTGGTGTTGGTACCTTTTTAAATTTTGGACGAAACCGAATTGATGCCACTGTGATGAACGTTGAACATAAAGGAACGCGTTATATTTCAAAAAATAGTGAGTTTACCTGGGGCGCTCGTTTGCAACATGAAATCATCAATGATAAACTAAGTGAATGGCGAACCATTGATTCTGCTGGTTATGTAAGTCCATACAATCCTAATGAGATTAATTTACTAGACGTTGTAAAAACAAAAATAAATTTGGAAACAAACCGTTTGCAAGGTTACATGCAATATTCTGAGAGTATTCAGTTACAGGATTCATCTACCTTATCTGTAACTGCTGGCATCAGAGCCAATTATTGGGACTATAATAAACAAACGGTTACATCTCCTCGCGTTACACTTTCGTATAAACCCAATTGGAAAAAAGATATTTTATTCAGAGCGTCTTGGGGTTATTATTATCAACCTCCTTTTTACCGCGAAATGCGTGGCTTTGACGGACAAATCAATTCTCAAATCAAAGCACAACAATCCATTCATTATTTATTGTCTAGTGATTATAATTTCCGTATGTGGAATCGCCCTTTCAAATTAATCATTGCCACGTATTATAAAGAAATGAAACAGTTAATTCCATATGAAGTTGACAATACACGCATTCGTTATTTTGCAAAAAATAATTCTATTGGTTACACAACAGGAGCCGATGTAAGAATTAATGGCGATTTTATTAAAGGCATTGAATCGTGGGCAACTATTGGTTTTTTAAAAACTATGGAAAACATTACTGACGATAGAAAAGTTACTTACTTTAATGCAAGTGGAGAACAAATTATTAATGGTTATACGTTTGATACCAAAGCAACCGATAGCACTGTTGTAAATCCTGGCTACATCCCAAGGCCCACAGATCAGCGTGTTACGTTTGGTATGTTTTTTCAAGATTATTTACCAATGTTGCCAGCATGTAAAATGTATTTAAATATGCAGTTTGGTTCAGGCTTACCGTTTGGTCCTCCCGATCATGAGCGTTGGAAACAAATTTTTAGAATGCCTCCATATCGTCGAGTAGATATTGGTTTTGCGTATCAAATTATTAAAGAAGGGCAAACGGTTTCAAAACACAATCCGTTTCATCATTTAAAAGACATGTTTATCAGCATAGAAGTATTTAACTTATTGCAAGTAAATAATACAGTGTCTTACACGTGGGTAACTGATGTCACGAATCGCCAATATGCTGTGCCTAATTATTTAACAAGAAGACAGCTCAATTTAAAATTACAAATGAAGTTTTAGGCATCAAAATAATCATCAAAAATGATTATACTTGCACTATGTTTTACAATTGGAAAATAGCCTTATCTGATAAGCATTTTAGAAATCGTTTTTTGATTTCGGTAAGTTTAGTAGCTGTTGTTTTAATTGTTTTCGCCATGTTGTTGGCATACATTGAAACTGGTCAAGGTCATGTGCTTTACGATCCTCTATTAAATTTTATTAAGCCACATGATGTTTCCTTTTTCATTTTTTTTGCAACCTATTTTACAGCTGTTGTAGCAGTGAGTTACGCATTTGGCTCTCCTTACAAATGCTTGCATTTATTGCAAATGTATGGCATACTTACTTTTTTAAGGATTGTCACGTTGTTTTTTCTACCCTTAGAATCACCTTTAGCAATCATTCCTTTGCATCAGGAGTTTTTACCAGCATCGGTTTATTCAGAGCATCATCATATTAAAAATTTGTTATTTAGCGGTCATGCATCAACTTTATTTTTATTCTTTTTCTTTTCACTTAATAAATGGTTGAAGGGTATTTTTTTAGTGACGGCTATTTCAGTTTCTTTGGCCGTTGTTGTGCAACATGTTAATTATAGCTACGATGTTATTGTAGCTCCATTATTTGCTTACATAGCGTATCGCATTGTGGTAAAATTTTCAAAACATTATTACAAAGAAATCACTTTATAAAGTGTATGCTATTTCTATTTTTTAGAATATTGTCTCTGTTATTTTTTTTCGTATCTGATTCGCTTTGGATAAAACCAATCAAAAATAAATAACGGATTATTAATTAATACTAAAAATATTTTTTGATATAAGCTTCAAATTTACTGATATCCACAATGGTAATGTTGCTTCCTTTAATTTCAATTAATCCTTCGTGTTTAAAATCGCTCAATGTTCTTATCAATGATTCTGTAGCAGTTCCCACTATGTTAGCTAAATCTTCACGTGAAATAGAAATATTAAATGAAGCTTCTTTGCTATGTTGTTGGTATTGTTTTTGTAATTTAATTAAGGCTTCCGCTACACGTTTTTTTACGCTGCTATATGCCATTTTTAAAAGTTGTTCTTCTTTTTCTTGAATTTCGTTGGATAATAATTTCACAAATTGTTTCATCACGCCGTGATTGTTGTTGAGCAAAGCGTAAAAGTCTTCTTTGGGTATCATCACAACACTTGAGTCTTCTAAAGCTTCAGCACTTTCATTGTAGGCTGTTTCATCAATTAAAACGGTATATCCAAAAAAATCACCATCTTTTAAAAGGGAGATGATGAGCTCTTTACCATATTCATGTGCTCTAAATGTTTTTATTTTACCTTTTTGTAATAAATATAAATAATTAGGTTTGTTGCCTTCTGTATAAATAAGTTCTTTCTTTTTGTAGTGTTTTACTTTGGCAGTTTCACTTAAGTTTTTTAATTCCTGTAATGATTTCACATCATCCAAAAAAGTATTTATCCCTTTTTCATCCCTTGTATAATCACCTTTTAATTGCTCTGATTTTTTTAATCTGCTTTCTACCGCTTTTAGTAATTCAATATCATCAAATGGTTTCGAAATGTAATCATCAGCTCCCATTTCCATGCCTTTCCTAAAATCACCACGTTCTGATTTTGCCGTTAAAAATATAAATGGAATGAAGGCTGTTTTAGGATTATTACTAATTAAATGAATCACGCCGTATCCATCTAGTACAGGCATCATGATGTCACAAATAATTAAATCCACAGCATTTGAATTTGCCATTTCAACGCCAATCTTACCATTTTCCGCTTGTAATACTTTAAAGTTAGCGAGTTCTAAAATCTCTGCTGTATTTTCTCTAACTTCGTTATTATCTTCAATTAAGAGTATTGTTTTCATCTTGGTGTGGTAAGGTTATGTAAAATGTGGTTCC
>JBIISW010000080.1:0-11706 GCA_044340865.1 Bacteroidia bacterium
AAGTATCGTATGAATCACAATTACAAGAGTTAAGATCCAATACGTCTTATCAGCAAAATGGTATGCGTAGTGAGTTAGAATCAAAAATTTCGGAGCTTACAGCCTCATATGATGCCGCAAATCAAGAAACAGTAAGTGCTTATGAATTGCAAATTGCAACATTAACACAAGAATTTAATTTACAAATTGAAACATTAAAAAGTAGTCATGAACTTTCAAGTTCTGAAGTAACAGATGCTTATGAATTAAAGATAAGTTCATTATTGAATCAACTTAATGAACAAAGAAGTGAATTGACGAATCATTACGAAAGTAGAATCTTAGAATTAACAACCACGTTTCAAGATGGAAAATTAAATTTCGAAAACGATTTGACAACCCGTTTAGATTCATTGCAAGCAAGTTTTACTGAAAAGGAACAAAATCTTATTGAATCTCATCAACAAAGTTTGTCGGAGGTAATTTTAAACTCAGAAAACACCATTGAAAATTTAAAATCTGAATACGAACTTAAATTATCTGATGCACTTTCAAATTCATCAACTCATCATTCAAAACTTACAGATGATTTAAGTTTATTAGTAACTGAAAATGAGCATTTCAAAGAAAAGATTAAAGAAATGGTTTACCATATCGATAATCAGAATGCTCAAATAGAAAAATTTACCATCGATTTAGCATTTAAAACGGAAGAGTTAGTCAATAAAATAGAAGAATTTAATTCTTTAGAATTAGAATTTTCTAATTACAAAGTTGAACAATCAACAAATTTTGATCAACAGCATCAAGCTCTTAACTCCAAGTTGACAGATTTAGAAAGTTCATTGAATTCTAAAAATGCAGAATTAATTCACTTGAGCGAATTATTAAGTATTAAAAATGAATCTGAATTTCAAACGACACAAGCACTTGATTCACAAAAAATCGAATTTGAAAAATTATTAGCAGAAAACACGGTTTTGATTTCAGAAATAGATGCCGTTGCTGATAAATTAGAAACGACAGAAGAAGAATTATCAATTTTGAAACAAGAATTATATTCGCTACAAACTAATTCGGAGATAAAAGCGAATGAATTAAAAGAGGTATTATCTTCAAAAAACTTTGAGATTACAAATTTATCTGCCAATAATTCGGCCTTAGAAACTGAAATTCAATTCTTGAAATCTGAATTAGAAGCAAAAAATAATGAATTAATATCCATTCAATCAAATGTGGATATTAATTCTCAAGTTGAATCTGAAGTTTCTGTTTTACAAGCCTCTAAAAATGAGTTAGAAAATCACGTAAATCAGTTTCAGTTTACGATCGCTGAATTGAATAATCAAATTTTTCAATTATCAAATGTTGTTTCTTTAAAAGATTCTGAGCTTGATCAATTAAAACAAGTGAATAATAAATTAGCGGATGATAGCATCCATTTGTTAAATGAACAAGAAGATTTGTCAAATCAACTTCTAAAAATGCATGAAACGATTTCTGGATTATCGCATCAAGTTGAATTTCAAGATGTTAACATATCTGAATTGGATAATCACAGAAAAAATGTTATTTTAGCAAACGGTTCAAGTAATGAAAACTCTGAAAAGACAATCATGAAGAAACAAATTAATGAGTTGGTACGTGAAATTGATAAATGTATAGCTCTGTTGAGTGCTTAAAAAAAAGTGTAGCTTTGTTTAATGAGCGATGTTAGTTTAAAAGTAGAAATAGCTGATGGATTTTATTCATTAAAGTTAAAGGCTGAAGACGCATCGAGTGTTAAACAAGTAGTTGAGATAATTAATAATAAAATTTCAGATTTTGAGAAAAAATTTGGAGTGAAGGATAAAAAAGATGTGTTGGCAATGGTTTCGCTTCAATATATTAGCGAATTAATGAAAGAAAAAAACACAGCTGAAAAAGAGTTAAGCACTCTAAAGTTAGTATTTGAGGATGTAAAAGAACAATTGGTTCAGCATAAAGAAAATATTAGAAGAACAACAGGGCAATAAATTTTTAGTCTTTAAAAAAAGAACAATGGACGTACAGCTAAATTGAAGCGATTCAATTGTAGATGTACGTTTTTTTATAACTATATTTTTTGGATAGTTGCCTCAAAGTATATAGTTCCGATAGTAATAACAAAGCGCAACAAAAAAAACACCATGATAGAAATAATAATAATAGCCGGATCGCTTATAGCGGGAGTTGTGGCAGGATTTGTAATCGCCAACTCTAAATTAAATAAAGGTAGCATTAAAGAGAAAGAAAATTTAATTAAGGAAGTTGAATTAAAAGCAGAAAGCTTTAAGCAAGAAAAAATACTTCAAGCAAAAGAAAAGTTTTTACAGCTAAAAGCCGAACATGACAAAGCGGTAAATGAAAGAAATCAGCAATTAGTAGTTTTAGAGAACAAAGCAAAGCAGCGTGAAAGCGAATTGTCTAAAAAAATAGAAGAAGCTACTAAAAAGGATAAAGAAGTTGAAGGTCAAAAAACACAGCTCGCTACTCAGGTTGATTTATATAAAAAGAAAAGTGAAGAAATTGAAAAATCTCACCGTAAACAAGTAGAACTTTTAGAAAAAGTTTCTGGACTTAGCGCCGAAGAAGCAAAATCTCAGTTGATTGAAAGTGTTAAAGCCGAAGCTAAAACAGATGCCATGGCGTTTATTAAAGACACCATGGATGAAGCTAAGATTAATGCTAATAAAGAAGCTAAGAAAATCATTATTCAATCCATACAACGTTTAGCAACTGAAACAGCTATAGAAAATTCAGTAACTGTGTTTCATATTGAAAGCGATGAAATTAAGGGACGAATCATTGGTCGTGAAGGTCGTAACATTCGTGCTTTAGAGGCTGCAACTGGTGTTGAAGTTATTGTAGATGATACACCTGATGCTATTACACTATCTTGTTTTGATTCTATCAGAAGAGAAATTTGTCGTTTATCATTACATCAATTAGTTACAGATGGTCGTATTCATCCAGCTCGTATCGAAGAGATTGTTGAGAAGACTAAAAAAATGATTGATGATGAAATTGTTGAAACAGGTAAACGTACTTGTATCGACTTAGGTATACATGGCTTACATCCAGAATTAATCCGTATGGTTGGTCGTATGAAATACCGTTCATCATACGGACAAAACTTATTACAGCACAGTAGAGAAGTTGCTAATTTGTGTGCGATTATGGCCAGTGAAATGGGTTTAAATCCTAAGGTTGCTAAACGTGCAGGTTTATTACATGATATTGGAAAGGTGCCTGATGAGGAACCTGAATTACCACATGCATTATTAGGTATGAAATTAGCTGAGAAGTTTAAAGAAAAACCTGAAGTTTGTAACGCCATTGGTGCACATCACGATGAGATTGAAATGTTAACATTGTATGCTCCAATTGTTCAAGTGTGTGATGCTATTAGCGGTGCTCGTCCTGGCGCACGTCGCGAGGTTGCGGAGCAATACATGAAACGTTTAAAAGATTTAGAAGCTTTAGCTTTAGGTTATGATGGTGTAGAGAAAACATACGCCATTCAAGCTGGAAGAGAAGTTCGTGTATTAGTATCAGCAGATAAAGTTGATGATAAACAATCAGAACAGTTAGCGTTTGATATTTCTCAAAAAATTCAAACTGAAATGACTTATCCAGGACAAGTTAAAGTTACGGTGATCAGAGAAGTAAGAGCAACAGCATACGCTAAATAAAACCATATAAATAAAATTAAGAAGGCGGTATTTAACCGCCTTTTTTTGTTTTATATAGTTTGTCTTGTAACTAAACAATATTTTTTTGAATCGCTATTTTAAACCAAGTGGTATAATGTGTTGGATGTAATGCGATTTCATTTTTTATTTCTGAAACAGATTGCCATTTATACGATTCAACTTCACTTGTATTTATTTTTGGCATGGAGGCTGATTTTCCAATTAATATGTAATCTAACTCATGTTCAATTAATCCATTTTCAAACTCACTTTTATAAGTAAAATGACTGACGATTTTTAAATCACAAACCATTCCCATTTCTTCAAATAAACGTCGGTTGGCGGCGTCTATAATCGTTTCGTTTGGACGAGGATGCGAGCAGCAAGTGTTTGTCCATAAGCCACCGCTATGGTATTTATTTATAGCTCTTTGTTGTAAAAGTAATTCGTTTTTATCATTAAATATAAAAACTGAAAAAGCTCTGTGTAATTTACCTTCCTCGTGAGCTTTAAGTTTTTCCATAACTCCGGTCTCATTATCTTGTTCATCAACAAGTATAACGTATTCTTGCTGCATCATTTTAAATTAAATTAAATTTATGTCTAATGCAAGAACTCGCAAGAAGCATTATTTTTTGAGAATCACTTATTCTAATTCGTTTTTCTAAAATTTCAGAAGGATGAACATGCTTTATTTTATTAAATAACTTATAATAATAAATATAGGCTATATAAACACCAATTCTTGAATCTTTTGGTAATCGTTTTATGCCTTCTAGTCCTTTGATAAAATCTAATTCAATATCAGCTTCTAGTTCCTTTTTTGTTTCAACAGTTAGTTCGGATACATCTATATCTGGAAAATAAATTCTTCCCATTCCAGCAAAATCAGCGTTGATATCACGTAAGAAATTAATTTTTTGAAAAGCAGATCCTAATGCCATCGCATAAGGTTTTAAGTTTGTATAAACAGCATCGTCTCCTTTTACAAACACTCTCAAACACATGAGTCCCACAACTTCAGCACTTCCTAAAATATATTCTTTGTAGCTCGCTGAGTCGTGAGATTTTTTTTCTAAATCCATTTCCATACTTTTTAGAAATGTATCTATTAATGTGTGATCGATTTTATAAGTATTTACTACTGATTGAAAACTATTGAGAATTGGATTTAAACTTATCCCGCGTTCTATAGCTCTATAGGTTTCAGTTTTAAATTCATCCAGTAATTCTTTCTTATTATAATCATGGAACGAATCAACAATTTCATCAGCAAACCTTACAAAACCATAAATGCTATAGATAGGATTTCTAAAATCTTTATGCAAGAAACTGATGCCCAACGAAAACGAAGTGCTATAGCTCTTAGTGACCATTTTACAGGCTTTTAAGCTAATATTATCAAATAAGTGTTTCATTGTGACTAAGATAATAAAAAATCATTGTAGTATAAAAACAATCAATTCTTATTTTTGTTTAAACACTTGCATAGCAACCAATTTACCAGAAATTAGACATGGAGGAACGCCTGGTCCAGGAACGGTTAATTGCCCGGTATAAAATAAATTTTTCACTTTTTTATTAATGAGTTTTGGTTTTAAAATAGCCGTTTGACTTAATGTATTGGCTAAGCCATAAGCATTGCCTTTAAATGAATTATAATCTTTAATAAAGTCGCTTGTTGCAAAATCTCTTCTTAAAATAATATTATGCTTAATTGAAACGCCTAATTGTTTTTCAATTCTGTTTATAACCATATCAAAATAACGATCATTGGTTTTCTTATCATCTTTTAAATTTGGTGCAATCGGAATTAATACCATTAAATTTTCGCAATCTTTTGGAGCAACGGTCAAATCAGTTTGTGAAGTACAACTTAAATAAATTAAAGGATTTGTTGGCCATTTAGGATCGGTGTAAATTTCTTGGGCATGCAAATCAAAATCCTCATCAAAAAATAATGTATGGTGAAGTAATTTCGGTAATTTTTTATTTACCCCAATATAAAAAATTAAGCTTGATGGAGCTAATTTTCTTGATTCCCAGTAGCTTTCGGAATAATTTCTATACACTTTATCGAGTAATTTCTGTTCGGTAAAATGATAATCAGCACTAGAGATTAATACATCACATTTAAATTCAGATGTATTCGTGGATACGCTTTTTGCTATATTATGTTCAACATTTATTTTAGAAACATCTACATTGAGTTCAAATTTCACGCCTAATTCAACGGCTAATTGATGCATAGCATTTACAACACTAATCATTCCGCCTTTAGGATACCATGTGCCACCAACCATGTCTGAATAATTCATAAGACTATATAAGGCTGGTGTATTTTTGGGTAACGCACCCAAGAATAAAACGGGGAATTCGAGCAACTGAATTAATTTTGGATTCGTAAATGATTTACGAATGTGAGAAGCGATTGAATTGAAAACATCCAATTTAAAAATACCTCTAAAAAAACGCATATTTAAAAATTCGGTTAACGATAAGCCTGGTTTATAAACCAAATCGTGCATACCAATTTTATATTTGTATTCTGCCTCTTTCAAAAATTGTTTCAATTTTGCGGCACTTCCAGCTTCAATATTTTCAAACATGGCATACAGTTCATCAATATTACTTGGAATATCTAAAGGACCGTCTTTATATATAATTCTGTATGATGGCGATAATCTTTCTAATTCATAATAGTCTGAAACTTTTTTTCCGAAGTCAGCAAAAAATTTATCAAAAATATCAGGCATCCAATACCAACTTGGACCCATATCATAGGTAAATCCATCACTTTTAAATTGCCTTGCTCTTCCACCAATACTTGCATGTTTTTCTAAAACAGTAACATCGCAACCTTGCTGTGCCAGGTAACATGCGGCCGATAAGCCTGAGAAACCAGAACCAATAATTATAACTTTCTTTGACATAATATTATAACAGTTTTATAGTAAAAAGGTTTATTTTTGATTGAAGAAATTAAATTTTAGTTGTGCATTTAAAAATTAAAAATTTAAACTTTGAAGTTACATTTAACAGCTTCATATATTAATTACAAGAAAATAATTGGTAAGTTAGAAATTATATTGTTTGCTATCAAATCAATCTCTCTTTTTTTGTATGTTAATTTCAAAAACGCTAGTTTCTTGTAAACGAGAGGCGACAATAACTTTAGTTTCTTTCGCATGAATTGTAAATAAATCTCTTACAATCATGGGGCAATTATTATCTTTCGATAAATGAGATAAAATAACATGACTCATAGATTCATGTTTGTGATTTATAAATAAATCTAAGGCTTGTAAGTTTGATAAATGCCCTTTATTACTTTTAATACGCTCTTTTAAGTGATAAGGATAATGTCCGTTTTGCAATAGTTGTTCGTCGTAGTTAGCTTCTAAGAATGCAGCATCACATTGTCTAAAATTTTCTTCCACATGATTGCATACTGAACCGATGTCAGTAAATACGCCTATCTTAATTCCATTTCCTTCAATGATAAAACTATAAGGATCAGCAGCGTCATGTAGTTTAGGAAATGCTGTAATTATTAATTCACCGATGGAAATGGGGTAATATTTTATGAAAGAATGAATCAACGCTCTCTCTAAAAATAATCGCGAATTGTTTAAAGTAGCATCTGTAATATAAACTGGAATTTGATATTTTTTAGAGAAGACTTGAACACCTTTAATATGATCGCTATGTTCGTGAGATATAAATATGGCTTTCACTTTTTGAGGCGATAAATTTAGACGCGCCATTCTTTTTTCAACTTCACGACAAGATATTCCAACATCAACTAAAACTGCTTCTTTGCTGTTGCTTATGTAATAGCAATTTCCATTGCTTCCCGAGTTTAGTGAGGTGATAAAGAGTGACATTGTTTTACAAAGAAACAGAAATTTAGAGTATTAATTTTTTTAAGTTCTACACAAAATTGGGTTAGTCAAGATTGATTGAAAAAAAAGCCCTACCGAAGTAGAGCTTTTTGTTTTTTTAGACTATATAGATTAAGCTGTAACCGCTTCTTCCATATAAGATTCAATTGGAAGGCAAGCGCAAACTAAGTTTCTATCTCCATAAGCGCTATCAACTTTAGCAACACTTGGCCAAAATTTATTGTCACGAACCCAGTTTAATGGATATGCCGCTTTTTGACGAGAGTATGGTTTAGTCCAGTTATCAGAAACAACTAATTTACAAGTATGAGGCGCATTTTTAATAATGTTATCTACTTTGTCAAATTTACCTTCTTCAATTTCTTTAATTTCTTTTCGAATAGAAATCATTGCTTCACAAAAACGATCTAACTCACCTTTGCTCTCACTTTCCGTAGGCTCTACCATTAAGGTATTTACTACAGGAAATGCAACTGTAGGCGCATGAAATCCATAATCCATTAATCGCTTAGCTATATCAGCTACTTCAACACCTGTACTCATTTTAAATTCATTACAATCTAAAATCATTTCATGAGCACAGCGGCCGTTTTTACCGGTATATAATATTTTATAACTGTCTTGCAGTAATTCTTTCATGTAGTTAGCATTTAGAATAGCTATTTCTGTAGCTTTTTTCAAGCCATCAGCACCTAACATTTTTATGTAACCATAAGAAATTAATAAAATTAATGCACTGCCATAAGGTGCTGCTGAAACAGCTGTAATTGCATTATCCCCGCCTGTATTTACAATAGTATGAGAAGGTAAATAGGGCACTAACTTTTCAACTACTCCAATTGGCCCCATTCCAGGTCCACCACCACCGTGAGGAATAGCAAATGTTTTATGTAAGTTTAAGTGACATACATCGGCACCAATATTACCTGGAGATGTTAAACCAACTTGCGCGTTCATATTTGCACCATCCATGTATACTAAACCACCATTATCATGAATTAAATCGGTAATTTCTTTAATTGCTTCTTCGTAAACACCGTGAGTAGATGGATAGGTAACCATTAAACATGATAAATTATCTTTATATAGTTCAGTTTTTGCTTTTAAATCTGCCATATCGATATTTCCTTTATCATCACACTTAGTTACAATGATTGTCATTCCAGCCATAGCAGCACTTGCAGGATTTGTACCATGTGCGGATGAAGGAATTAACGCTATATTACGATGTGAATTCCCGTTTGCAATATGATAGGCTCTGATAACCATTAAACCTGTGTATTCGCCTTGAGCACCAGAGTTTGGTTGAAAGCTCATGCGAGCAAAACCTGTAATTTCAGATAAATCTTTGTTGAGTTGCTCAATTATTTCTATATAACCTTGTGCTTGATTTACTGGCACAAATGGATGAATATTAGCAAACTCAGGCCATGTAATTGGTAATAATTCTGAAGCAGCATTTAATTTCATAGTACATGAGCCTAAAGCAATCATAGAATGGACTAATGACATATCTTTATTTTCCAAGCGCTTGATATAACGCATCATTTTGCTTTCGCTATGATAGCTATTAAATACTGGGTGAGTTAAAAAATGAGATTGACGATGTAAGTTTGATGATGAAATGATATGAGACGAGTTTGGTTCAGCATGTAATGAAATATTAAATACAGATAAAATATCCACTAAATCTTGCTGTTGCACAGTTTGGTCTATTGAAATACCAATATGCTTATCATCTACTTTTCTAAAATTAATTTCCTTTGACTCAGCAGCTGCTATTATTTTATTTGCGTCACAAGCCACTACAACAGTATCAAAATATAATTTTGTTTTAACTTCAAATCCACTGTTTTTTAGGGCACCCACTAAAGTGTCGGTAACATTATGAACGCCTTGTGCAATAGCTCTAATTCCCTCTTGTCCATGATATACAGCATACATACTTGCCATTATAGCCAATAAGGCTTGTGCAGTACAAATATTAGAAGTTGCTTTATCACGCTTGATATGTTGTTCACGAGTTTGTAAAGCCATTCTTAAAGCTGGGTTTCCCTCTGCATCAACTGATACTCCAATAATACGCCCTGGAATTGAACGTTTATAATCTTCTTTACAAGTAAAAAATGCGGCATGTGGTCCACCATATCCTAATGGAACACCAAAGCGTTGAGAGTTACCAACAACGCAATCTGCACCCCATTCACCTGGAGGAGTTAATAATGCTAGTGCTAACAAATCAGTAGCCACAACAACTTGAATTTCTTTGGAATGAGCCTCACCAACAAATGCTTTGTAATCTGTTACTTCTCCATTCATATCAGGGTACTGAATTAAAGCACCGAAAAAAGAATCGTCTAATGATATTGTGTTCGCATCAGCAATAACTAATTCAATACCATATGGCATTGCGCGTGTTCTTATAACATCGATTGTTTGAGGAAATACAGTATTGCTAATAAAAAATTTATTTCCACCATTTTTAATTTTGTCTTTACTACGGTTGCTATAAAACATGGCTAACGCTTCAGCAGCAGCTGTGGCTTCATCTAACAACGATGCATTAGCAATAGGCATAGCCGTTAGGTCCATAACCATTGTTTGAAAATTTAAGATAGCTTCTAAACGCCCTTGAGCAATTTCAGCTTGATAAGGAGTGTATGCAGTGTACCAACCTGGATTTTCTAAAACGTTACGTTGAATAACCGCTGGCAAAATATTATTGTAATACCCTAAACCTATGTAAGAACGAAATGTTTTATTTTTTGCTCCTAAAGATTTTAAGTGTTTAGCATATTGATATTCAGTCATAGCTGGCGCAACTTGCAAAGGTTGCGTTAAACGAATACCTGAAGGTACTGTTTGATTTATTAATTCATCAACCGACGCAACACCAATTTTGGCAAGCATTTGTTTAATTTCATTTTCGCGTGGACCGTTATGACGGTTAATAAATTGATCAGTTGTCATGTGTATATTTTAAGAGTTGCTAAATTTACGTATTTACTATATTATATGGTTTTGATTTTTTCAACAGGTGTTTAAAAGGTGTTTTAATTAATGATGGTGATTCCTAAAATTTTATTAACCCTCATTTTTTGTATTTCTAATTTTTTGATAGATTCAAAAACATCACTATTTTCAAATGGGTCTGCAGTTTTTAATTGTTCTTTAATTGATAAAATAATAGTGTTCAAACGACGCGCTTTTAAGCTAAATAGACGATGATCGATACCTTTTTTTAATAAATGAATTTCTAAAGGTACGTCAACGCCAAATTTTTGCCAACCAATACTTACAACATCTGTAAGTGACGCAATGTTTAAAGCAAATTGAGAAATAACAGGATTTTGATGATTTAAAAAAGAATTTGTAGTTGGAATTATGCCTTGTTCTAAATGATGCTGACATTCATCCAACACCATTTGATAAATGGGATTTATGAATTCTAATTTATCTCTCCAAAGTTCAAAAATAATAAATTCGCAAACAGTTAATTGAATTGATTGCTGAACGTTATCAGTGTCTTCAGCTTCTACATTTATTAAAACATTTCCATATTGCATCATTAACTGCAATAAATCCTTTTCTTCATTATCTAAAACAACATCTTTTGGTTCTTCTTCAATTTGAACATCTTCGGGATAAGTCTCATCTGTAGGGTAATTAGTTGAAGGTGCTTGATTTTTGTTTCCTTTTTTTCGAATGATTTTATTGATAGCAATGTGCAAAATTTGTTCACCAATATCCATGATTTTGGAACATTCTTTGACATAAACAGAGCGATTAATAGCATCTGGAATGACGGCAATGCTTTCAACAATATCTTTAATTAATTCGGCTCTTTTAATCGGATCGTTTTCTGCTTCTTGATAAAGCAAACTTGTTTTAAAGGCAATAAAATCTTTACTATTTGATTTTATAAATGCTTTAAACTCATCATTGGTTACTTTTTTACTGTAAGAATCGGGATCATCTCCATCAGGAAATAATAAAACCCTTACATTCATGCCTTCTTCCAGTATTAAATCAATTCCTCTAAAACTCGCTTTAATTCCAGCTAAATCACCATCATATAAAATGGTGATATTTTTGGTAAAACGATGAAT
>JBIISW010000219.1:0-3261 GCA_044340865.1 Bacteroidia bacterium
GAAAACCACAATCAAAAGAAGACGCTAAAACAAATCATCAAAAAGATAAAAGCAATGCTAACGCCGTTGTGTATCGTGTACATGATGTGCCTAAAGATGAAAAATTACAAGAGTTAAATAATTTTGTTGAACGCTTTGGGTATTCAGTAGCTGTTGGCAACCGACAAAAGACAGCACAATCTATCAATAAATTATTGGTTGATGTAAAAGATAAAAAAGAACAAAGCATGATTGAGTTGTTGGCGGTAAGAAGTATGCCAAAGGCAGTTTATACAACCAAAAACTCTGGCCATTATGGTTTAGGATTTGATTACTATACACACTTCACGTCGCCAATTCGTCGGTATCCGGATGTGTTAGTGCATCGTTTATTAGAGGCGAAGTTAAATCATAAACTGTATTTGAAAGCTGACGAATTAGAACAATTGTGTAAACATTCTTCTGAAATGGAAAAGTTGGCTGCTGAAGCTGAACGTGCTTCTATTAAATACAAACAAGTTGAATTTTTATCTGATAAAATCGGAATTGCTTTTGATGGGATTATCAGTGGCGTTACGGAGTTTGGAATTTTTGTTGAGATTACAGAAAATAAATGTGAAGGTAGGATCTCATTAAGAGATTTGAAAGATGATAGCTATTCGTTTGATGCGGATAACTACCGTGTGGTAGGACGCAGAACAGGCAACGTATATGCCTTAGGTGATAAAGTGGTTGTTAAAGTTCGCAGAGCTGATTTAGTAAAAAAACAGTTAGATTTTGAATTTGTTAGCCACACCAATGCCAAGCCAATCATTATTCGTAACGAAAAAAGATACAAAAAACGTAAGTAAATTCTTTCGTCTTGATTTTGATTTATAAAACTAAAATTATAACGCGATAAATTAAGTCAAACCCCTATCTTTGCAACTTAATTTAGTATTATGCAAAATTCGGAATCGGTTAAGTTATTTGAGAAAGCAAAACAGTTTTTTCCTGGTGGTGTAAACTCTCCTGTTCGTGCTTTTAGAAGTGTGGGAGGAACACCTGTTTTTATTGATAAAGGCAAAGGTTCGCATGTTTGGGATGCCGACGGAAATGAATACATTGATTACTGCGCAAGCTGGGGCCCATTAATTTTAGGTCATGCAAATGATAAGGTTTTAAATTCAGTTGAAAAAACCATGCGTAACGGCACTTCTTTTGGTGCGCCAACTCGTTTAGAAAATGAATTAGCTGAACTTATTTTAACGTTTAATTCTTATATCGAAAAGATTCGTTTTGTGAGTAGCGGTACTGAGGCTGTTATGAGTGCGATCCGTTTGGCAAGAGGATATACAGGGCGAACTAAAATTTTAAAATTTGAAGGTTGTTATCATGGGCATTCTGATTCTTTATTAGTAAAAGCTGGTTCAGGATTAGTAACCTTCGGAAACACTTCATCTGCGGGTGTCCCCGAGAGTGTTGTGAATGATACGATTGTTGTGTCGTTAAATAATAAAGAAGCGGTTGAAGAAGCTTTCAAACAGTTTCCGGATCAGATTGCATGTATCATTATCGAACCAATTCCAGCAAATAACGGATTATTATTGCAAGACAAAGAATACTTACAATTTTTAAGAGACATCTGTACAAAAAATAAAACGTTACTAATATTTGATGAGGTCATCAGTGGCTTTAGAGTTTGTTTTTGCGGAGCAGCAGGATATTATAATATTAAGCCTGATATTATTACGTATGGTAAAATTATTGGCGGAGGCTTTCCAGTTGGAGCTTATGGTGCGAGTAAAGAAATCATGTCGAGCATTTCTCCCGAAGGAAATGTTTACCAAGCTGGTACATTAAGTGGTAATCCTGTTGCCATGGCAGCTGGTATTGCCCAATTAACCGAATGTTTAAAGCCAAATTTTTACTCAGATTTAGAGCATAAAACGCAAGTCTTAATTAAAGGCTTAACGAAAAACACCAAACATAATTTCAAAATATTTACAGTTGGTTCCATTTTTTGGTTAGCGTTTACCGACAAAGAACACATCAAATGCGCTGAAGAAATTGATGCCGATAGCATGAAGCATTTTAAAATTTTGTACCACGCATTATTAGAAAATGGCGTTTACTCTGGCCCAAGTGGTTATGAAGTTGGTTTTATGAGCGAAGCACATACAGTGGAAGACATTGAAAAAACTATTGTTGCATTTGATAAAGCATTTGCAAAATTGTAAGAAGGATAAATTTATTTTTTAGGTTAATAAAAAAGATGGAATATAATTTTAAAGAGATAGAAGCAAATTGGCAAAAATTTTGGGCCGACCATAAAACATTTGCTGCTAAAGATGATTCAACGAAAGAAAAATACTATGTGTTAGATATGTTTCCTTATCCTTCTGGTGCGGGGTTACACGTTGGACATCCACTAGGTTATATTGCTTCGGATATTGTAGCACGCTTTAAAAGACATAAAGGATTCAATGTGTTACATCCAATGGGGTATGATAGTTTTGGTTTACCTGCCGAACAATACGCCATTCAAACAGGACAACATCCAAAAATTACAACAGAAAATAATATTGCTGTTTACCGAAAACAATTAGATAAAATTGGATTTTCATTTGATTGGGATAGAGAGGTAAGAACATCTAATCCTGACTATTATAAATGGACGCAATGGATTTTTATCCAACTATTTAATTCATGGTATAATAAAAATACAAATAAAGCAGAGCCTATTTCAAAATTAATTTCTGAATTTGAAGCTCATGGAAATGCCAATGTACATGCACATTGCGATGATGATATAAAATCATTTACAGCTGAACAATGGAAAGGGTTTACAGAAAAAGAACAGTCTGATGTTTTAATGGCCTACCGAATGGCTTATTTAGGAGAAGCTTATGTAAACTGGTGTCCGCAATTAGGAACGGTGTTAGCAAATGACGAAATAAAAGATGGACTTAGCGAACGTGGCGGTTATCCTGTTGAGCGCAAACTAATGAAGCAATGGAGCATGCGTATTACGGCATATGCTCAGCGCTTATTAGATGGCTTGGATACATTGGATTGGACGGATAGTTTAAAAGAAGCGCAACGTAATTGGATAGGAAAAAGTGAAGGAACAACTTTGAAATTCAAAATTGTTCGTCACCCTGAACTCGGTTCAGGGTCTCAAGAGATGCTGAAACAAGTTCAGCATGACATAGAGGTTTTTACAACTCGACCAGATACTATTTTTGGTGTGTCGTTTGTAACCCTTGCACCTGAGCACGAATTAGTGAATAGCTTAACAAC
>JBIISW010000220.1:0-3259 GCA_044340865.1 Bacteroidia bacterium
TGTAATGCGTTTGCATCATGAAAAAACGAACGGCCATTGGACTGAATCCTTTTGTTAATAAAGGATGATTGCCTGTAAATAATTCCATTGGTAAAAAACTATTACCTAATGATTTACTCATTTTTTGTCCATTAACCGTTAGCATGTTGGTATGCATCCAATAGTTAGCTGGCGATTCACCACAGTATGCCACGTTTTGCGCAATTTCATTGGTGTGATGCGTTGCCTGTAAATCCATGCCACCGCCGTGTAAATCAAATTTTTTACCTAAATATTTTGTACTCATGGCTGAGCACTCAATGTGCCAACCCGGAAAACCGATTCCCCATGGGCTTGGCCATTTCATTAAATGTTCTGGTTTAGCTTTGATCCAAAGGGCAAAATCTAAGCGTCCTTTTTTATCTTGTTGTCCATCCAAGTCGCGCGTGTTTTCTAATAAATCGTCGAGCTTTCGTCCTGTAAGCTCTGTGTAATTATTTGTTTTCGAATATTTTTCGACATCAAAATAAACGCTTCCGTTATGTTCGTAGGCTAATCCATTTTCTATAATTTTTTTGGCGATCTCTTGTTGTTCAATGATGTGGCCTGTTGCAGTGGGCTCAATACTTGGTGGTAACGAATTAAATAAAGCCATAATATCTCTAAAACCCACGGTGTAACGTTGTACGATTTCCATAGGTTCCACTTGTTCAAGTTTTGCTTTTTTTGCAAATTTATCATCACCTTCATCATTGTCGCCTTCTAAATGGCCAGCATCAGTAATGTTTCGCACGTAACGTACTTTATAGCCTAAATGAAGTAAGTAACGGTAAATAATATCAAACGACATAAACGTTCGGCAATTACCTAAATGCACATCACTGTATACAGTTGGTCCACATACGTACATCCCAACGAACGGTGGATTGATGGCTTTAAATTCTTCTTTTTTTCTTGTGAGGGTATTATATATAAATAGCTTTTCCATAATGTATTGAGTTTATAAATTTAGCAAAAAAAAAGACGGTAAATTACCGCCACACATTCTTTTTGATTAAATAATGATCTTAATTTTCAATGGGAGCGTCGCCAACGTATTGACCATTTTTATAAACTGATATTCTTTGTAATAATCCGTTTTCATCATATTGATAAGCTTTGCCTTCCATTAGGCGATTGTCTTTAAATAGACCATCTTTTGTAATTTGTTTATTTTTATTATAGGTAATATTTTGACCATTTAAAATTAAAGGGCCTTTTGCACCATTTACTTTTTCATCGGCTCTCACAATGGCTTTAGGACCTTCAAGGTGTTCGGCTTTTTTTATAATTGGTTTTTTTGGTTCAAATTCTTTGACCGAAGCCACATCCATTAAGCCATCATTAAACATTTTTTCTGCTTTGATGTCGCCGTTTTCGTAATATTCTTTGATAATGCCAACCTCTTTTCCATTAATGAAATTACCTTCTACAGCGAGTTGTCCGTTTTCATAAAAATATTTTACAGGACCTTCTCTTTTGCCATTTGGGTTATAATTAAATTGGTGCTGAATTTGCCCATTTTCATAATAAAGTTTATAAGTGCCAACCCATCTATTATTTCTCCAAATGCCTTCTTCGTATATTTTCCCATTACTGTGATACATAACAGCGTATCCATCTGGTCGGCCATTTTGAAAGGTTAGTTGATTTTTCAAGCTGCCATTGCAGTGGTATTCTAACCATTTACCAATTTTATTATTGTTGGTGTATTTTCCTTCCTCTGTTTTTTGCTCAAGTTCGTAACAGGTGCCAGGTTTATGTTTACCTTTTAAAATCCATTTACCTTGTTTTTTACCTAATTGATCCACCAAGTTTAACGTATCTTTTCCATTAGGCGCTATTTCATACAATCGAGATTGGCAATAACCAATTTTGAAAATCAATAGTATAGGTATCAAATACAGTACTTTCATCAAAAAATTAGATTGTTTTAAAGCTTTATCCAAATTAAATAATTTTAACTTTATTAGCAATAGATTTTAGACTAATAATTAAAAAAAATCGATTAATTGGATTTCAATATTGAGTTAAGAGTGAGATAAATTTTCGAGCATATTACTTACTAATGACTCTAAATTATAGGTTTGCTTCCATCCCCAATCTTCGTTCGATTCAATTTCAGAAATACTTTGTGGCCAGCTGTTAGCAATATCTTGCCTGAAATCAGGTTTGTAAGAAATTCTAAAATCAGGAATATGTTTCTGAATTTCAGTAGCAATTTGAGCTGGGGTAAAACTAATTCCTGCTAAATTATAAGAACCTCTGATTTTAATTTTTTCGGCTGGCACATGCATAATTTCAATCGTTGCTCTGATCGCATCTTCCATATGCATCATTGGTAAAGCTGTGTCAGCACTTAAAAAACATTCGTATGATTTATTTTTTAAAGCTTCATGAAAAATATGAACCGCATAATCTGTTGTTCCGCCACCTGGTGCTGATTTCCAGCCAATCAGGCCTGGATAACGTAAGCTTCTTACATCCACATTATGTTTACGGAAATACCATTCGCACCAGCGTTCACCAGCTTGTTTTGTAATTCCATAAATGGTGGAAGGCTCCATTACCGTGTATTGTGGTGTATTGATTCGAGGTGTGGTTGGACCAAAGACTGCAATTGAACTTGGCCAATATACTTTTTGAATGTGTTTTTCTTTTGCTAAATCTAGCACATTAAATAATCCTTCCATATTTAATTTCCAGGCAAACATTGGATTTTGCTCACCCGTAGCTGATAATAAGGCTGCTAATAAATAAATATGTGTAATGCTATGTTTTTTAACAACTGAAAATAAAACCTCTTTATTTAAAACATCTAATTCTTCAAATGGATTATTTGGTAAACTTAAAATGGGTTTTAAATCAGCAACAATAACATTTTCGGGTGAGTATAGTAAACTTAATTCTTGAGCTAATTCAATTCCTATTTGTCCGCCTGCTCCAATGATTAAAATTTTATTTTCTTTGTTATACATGATAAATGTTAGGTTATTTTTTTGGGTTTTTAACTATCTTTACAAACGTAATTAAATAATTTTAAAATTAAAAATAGTATAACCTGCAATTGTATCTATTTAAGTTATGACAGAATTAAGAAATCGAATTAACAAGAATGAACTTAAAGTTCGTTTGGCTCAAGAACAAATTGAGCGTGTCACATTTTCATTTTATAAATATGTGCCTATTGAACATCCTAAAGAACTTCGCGATGAACTATTTATCCAATGGTCAGCACTCA
>JBIISW010000082.1:0-11564 GCA_044340865.1 Bacteroidia bacterium
AATCGTATTAAATGTTATTTTTGTTTTCCAATTTTTAATGTATTTATGGCTAAATTATTTCTTTCTCTCACTTTTGTACTCATTACTGTTCTTGGTATTTCTCAAAATGGAACCATTAGAGGTTTTGTGTATAATAAATCTAATGGTGAACCTGTTGCTTTTAGTAATGTTTACTTAAAAGGTACAACCAACGGTGGAACTACAGATATGAATGGATTTTTCACCATCCCAAAAATCAAGCCAGGAACTTATGTGCTATTAGTTACTAACTTAGAATTTGATTCTATTCAAGAAACAATTACAGTAAAGGCAAATGATATTATCACCAAAAAATATTACGCTTCAGCAGGAGGAATCACAACAGGTCAAATTGACATTACAGCAGAAACGCTTGAAAAAATAGAAACTCCTAATGTAGGTGTTCAAAAAATAGATCCAATTGCCATTAATAAATTGCCAAGTGTTGGAGAACCTGATTTAGCTCAATATTTACAAGTATTGCCAGGTGTTGTATTTACTGGAGATCAAGGTGGTCAATTATATATTCGTGGAGGATTACCGATTCAAAATAAAGTTTTAATGGATGGTATGGTGATTTATAACCCGTTTCACTCTATCGGGTTATTTTCTGTTTTTGATAACGATATCATGCGAAGTGCAGATGTTTATAGCGCTGGTTTTGGCGCCGAATATGGTGGAAGAACCTCTTCAATCATGGATATTACAACCCGTGATGGAAATAAGAAACGCATGGCTGGAAAAGTTTCAGCATCTACATTTGGTGCAAAATTAACGTTAGAAGGCCCACTCAAAAAATTAAAAGAAGACGGAAAAGGAAGCACATCATTTTTGTTTTCTGGAAAAACATCGTATCTACCTCAAACTTCCAAAATCATTTATCCTTACGCTAACAAAGATGGTTTACCATTTTATTATACAGATTTGTATGGCAAAGTTTCTATCAATGGTGGTAATGGAAGCAAAGTAAATTTATTCGGATATAATTTTACGGATAAAGTTGTCTATAAAGATTTAGCGTCGTTTAATTGGGCATCATTCGGAGGTGGAAGTAATTTCGTTTTAATACCAGCCGCTTCATCATTGTTAATTGAAGGAAATTTTGCGTATTCCCGTTATAAAATAAACTATCAAGGCTCGCAAGAAACAGATAAAAAAAACAGCACAGTTGGTGGTTTTAATGGTGGATTTAATTTCTTAAAATACATTGGCCGTAACGAACTTAAATATGGATTTGAGTTAGTAGGAACTAATACGGTTTACGAAATTCAAACGCCGTTATTATCTAAAATAAATTACTCTAAAAACTCCATTGAAATTGCTGGTCACATGAAGTTTAGATGGTTAGATAGAAAGAAATTTATCGTTCTAGAGCCAAGTTTTAGAGCGCAGTATTATGCTACATTTAATAATTTTTCACCCGAACCTCGTTTGCAAGGAAAATTAAATTTTACAAAGAAAATAAGAATGAAGTTTGCTGGTGGCTATTACAGTCAAAGCTTAATGAGTGCTAGTTCGGATAGAGATGTTGTTAATTTATTCTATGGCTTTTTAAATGGTCCTGAGAATTTACCAGCAACATATAAAGATAAAAACAATAATACTGTTTCTACAAATGGTGTTATTCAAAAGGCAAGACATGTTGTAGCTGGTTTTGAAATAGATGTGGTTAAGGGTCTAGAAATTCAAATTGAAGGTTATCAAAAATATTTTACACAGTTACCAGCAGTTAACCGTAATAAAATTTATGATGATAATGAAGCAAATGCAACGAAGTCAGATGCTCTTAAAAAAGATTTCATTATTGAACAAGGCGAGGCGTTGGGACTTGATTTTACAGCAAAATATGAAAAAAATCGTTTTTATTTTTGGGGAGTTTATAGTCTATCAAAAAACACTCGTTACACTGGAAACACTGTAAGTGGAGATGTTCAAAGTTATGCACCTATTTTTGATAGACGTCATAATGTGAATTTAGTTGGAACTTATACATTCGGTAAAAAACGTAATTTAGATTTAAGTATTCGTTGGAATTTTGGTTCAGGCTTTCCATTCACTCCAACCCAAGGTTTTTACCCTCAAGTTGATTTTAATAATCAGTTTACATATGATTACACAACTGCTAATGCTGGTTTAGGTTATGTTCCTGGAGATTTTAATTCAAAGCGTTTACCTGATTATCATCGTTTAGATATTAGTTTAAAATGGCTTTATAATATTAGCGAGCGAATGAAATTTGAATTAAACATTGGAGCAACCAATGCTTACAATCGTGAAAACATTTTCTATTACGACCGTGTTAGAAATAAACGCGTCAATCAATTGCCTATTTTACCAAATATTAATTTAAGTTTAAAGTTTTAAAATTTTGGCATTTAAAATCTATACAAAAACAGGAGATCAAGGTCAAACATCCTTGATAGGAGGTACACGAATTCCAAAATTTGATGTTCGCATTGAAGCATATGGAACGATTGATGAATTAAATTCAAATATTGGTTTGGTGAGAGATCAGGAAATTGATGAGCATTCAAAATCTGTTTTAATTGAGGTTCAAGATCGTTTATTTACAATCGGGTCTTTATTAGCAGCAGATCCTGAAAAAAACAAAATGGTGTTACCGCAAATTTCTGAAGCAGATATCGAATTTTTGGAAAAAGAAATTGATGCTATGAATGAAACGCTTCCTGAAATGAAACATTTTATTCTTCCAGGCGGACATACCACTATTTCATTTTGCCACGTCGCCCGTTGTGTTTGTAGAAGAGCAGAACGCTGTGTCTTAGCGCTAAATGAAATTCATCCTGTTGATGAATTAATTTATAAATATTTAAATCGTTTATCTGATTATTTATTTGTCCTATCACGCAAGATTACGTTTGATTTAAAGGCTGTTGAAACGCCTTGGAAACCTCGATTATAATGCCTTCACCACCAGATATAGTTAATACAATGATGGCTAATGATTATTTTAGTCAATGGTTAGGTATTGAAGTATTAGAAATCAAGGCAGGCACGTGTAAATTGAAAATGCAAATTAAAAAAAGTATGCTGAATGGTTTTGGTATTGCACACGGTGGTATTACTTATTCATTTGCCGACAGCGCTTTAGCATTTGCATCTAATAGCTATGGACAAAAAGCCGTATCTATTGAAACCTCCATTTCTCACTTAATTTCTTTAATTGAAGATGATGTCATTTTAGCTGAAGTCGTTCAACAATCAAATAGTAATAAAATTGCTATTTATACCATTGAAATTATTCAAGCTAATACATTAAATAAAGTAGCTTTGTTTAAAGGAACGGTTTATAAAACAGATAAAAATTGGTAATTTGGCCTGTTATCTTCTATGAATTCTCCTTCTCAATTACATATTTCTGATTTTAATTACGACTTACCCGAATCGTACATCCCTTATTTTCCTTGTGAAAACAGAGAAGATGCTAAGTTGTTAGTCTATAAATCATCTTTCATAGAATCCCATTTTTTTAAAAGCATAACCCAACAATTACCTCAGCAGTCCGTACTCGTTTTTAATAATACAAAAGTTATTCAAGCGCGTTTACATTTTAAAACGGAGACCAATGCAAACGTAGAATTATTTTGTTTAGAACCACATGATAGTTATAGTGATGTTGCCATAGCAATGGCTTCCACATGTTCAGTAAAATGGAAATGCTTAGTTGGAAACCTACGTAAGTGGAAAGAGGGTAATTTAGTTTTGACACATCATGAGTTAGAGCTAACTGCTTCAATTTTAGAAAAAACAGAAACTCACATTAACATTGAATTTATATGGAATAACCAAACCTTGAGTTTTGCAGAGGTATTGAGCAGATTAGGTGAAATACCAATTCCGCCCTATTTTAAAAGAGAAACTACAGAAACTGACCTTACTAGATATCAAACTGTTTATGCGCAACATAAAGGTTCTGTAGCAGCACCAACAGCTGGTTTACATTTTACGGACACTATTTTAAATGAATTGAAAACTGCAAATATCCAACAATTGCAAGTGACATTACACGTTGGTGCTGGCACATTTATGCCAGTAAAGTCTGAAAAAATTGGAGATCATATCATGCATGCCGAATGGATTGATGTGGATTTTGAAACAGTTGAAAGTCTATTAAAAAACTGTCATTATCCAATTATCCCAGTTGGAACAACATCATTCAGAACCATCGAATCACTTTATTGGATGGGATTAAAAGCGTATCTTAATCCAAGCGCAACCATTCAAGAACTCGAAGTAAAACAATGGGATTCTTATCATTATAACGATAAAATCGTTTCAGTTGAACAGAGTATCCAATCACTTTTAACATGGATGACCTTAAATAATCACCAAAAATTGGTATGTAAGACTCAAATTTTAATTGCACCACCGTATCAATTAAAAATTGCGAAAGGAATTATTACTAATTTTCATCAACCAAAGAGTACTTTATTATTGTTAATTAGTGCTATAGTTGGCGATAAATGGAAAGAAATATATCAATACGCGTTAAAAAATAATTTTCGTTTTTTAAGTTATGGGGATAGTTCTTTACTTTTACCTTAAAATCTTTTGAATAATGAAAAAAGTAACCATACTTCATAACAACCGCTGCTTAAAAAGCAGATGTGCTTTACAAGTTTTAAAAGATGAAAACTGTGAAATTGAAATCATAGATTACATAAAAAATACACCTTCAAAAAAAGAACTAAAAACTATTTTAGATAAATTAGGATTAAACGCTTTTGAGATCGTTCGAAAAAAAGAACCTATTTTTCTTGAAAAATTTAAAGGCAAAACATTCACTAATTCAGAATGGATTCAGATTTTAACCGAATACCCCATTTTAATAGAAAGACCTATTGTTATTGATGGTTACAAAGCCGTCATTGGGCGTCCCATTGAATTAGTTGTAGATTTGTTAAAACGAACAAGTTAATTGTGAATAAATCCTATTAAAATAATATTATTTTGTTGTGTAATTTAACTTTAAACCCTAAATTTGCACCCGAAATTAAAAAACAAATTCAACATGTCAAACCAAGTTGGTAAAATAGCTCAAGTTATCGGACCCGTAGTGGACGTTAGCTTTGATTTAGCAGGTGGGAAACTACCAAGTATTCTTGATGCCTTAGAAATAGTTCGCTCAGGCGATTCTAAAATTATTCTTGAAGTACAAAAACACATTGGCGAAAATATGGTTCGTACCATTGCCATGGATAGTACAGATGGTTTATATCGCGGTATGGATGTAACTGTTACCGGTTCTCCTATTAAAATGCCTACTGGTGATAAAGTGAAAGGTCGTTTATTTAACGTCGTTGGAGAAGCGATTGACGGTATTAATACAGTAAGTAAGGAAAATGGTGTATCAATTCACCGTGAAGCTCCAAAATTTGAAGATTTATCTACTTCTTCTGAAGTTTTATTTACAGGTATTAAAGTAATTGACTTAATTGAGCCCTATGCAAAAGGTGGTAAAATTGGTTTATTCGGTGGTGCAGGTGTAGGTAAGACGGTTTTGATTATGGAGTTAGTAAATAACATCGCTAAAGCATATGCAGGTATTTCTGTGTTTGCTGGTGTTGGAGAAAGAACTCGTGAAGGAAATGATTTATTACGTGAATTTATTGAGTCAGATGTAATTAAATACGGTGACGAATTTAAACATGATATGGAGAAAGGTGGATGGGATTTATCTAAGGTTGATACAAAAGCGTTGGAAGAATCTAAAGCAACACTGGTTTTCGGACAAATGAATGAGCCTCCTGGAGCTCGTGCTCGTGTGGCATTATCAGGTCTAACAATGGCTGAATATTTCCGTGATGGAGATGGAACAGGACCAGGTCGTGATATTTTATTTTTCGTTGATAATATTTTCCGTTTTACTCAAGCTGGTGCTGAGGTTTCTGCCTTATTAGGTCGTATGCCTTCAGCGGTTGGTTATCAACCAACGTTAGCTTCAGAAATGGGAGCGATGCAAGAGCGTATTACATCAACTAAAAAAGGTTCAATTACTTCAGTACAAGCGGTATATGTACCTGCGGATGACTTAACCGATCCAGCTCCAGCTACAACATTTGCTCACTTAGATGCTACTACGGTATTAAGTCGTAAAATTGCTGAGTTAGGTATTTATCCAGCTGTTGATCCATTAGATTCTACATCTCGTATTTTATCTCCATCAGTTATCGGAGATGCTCATTATAATTGTGCTCAACGCGTTAAATTAACGTTACAACGTTACAAAGAACTACAAGATATCATTGCCATTTTAGGTATGGATGAGTTAAGTGAAGAAGATAAATTAACGGTTCACCGCGCTCGTCGTGTTCAACGATTCTTATCTCAACCGTTCCACGTTGCTGAGCAATTTACAGGATTAAAAGGTGTTTTAGTTCCTATCGAAGATACAATCAAAGGATTTAACATGATTTTAGATGGTAAAGTAGATGAATATCCTGAAGCAGCTTTCAACTTAGTTGGTAGCATTGAAGAAGCGATTGAAAAAGGTAAAAAGATTTTAGCTGAAGCTTAATATCATAAAAAATGAAATTAGAAATTATTACACCCGATAAAAAAGTATTTGAAGGACAAGTTAAATCTGCAGTTTTTCCTGGTGCTGAAGGCTCTTTTGGAGTTTTAAATAACCATTCAGCGATGATTGCAACCTTGAAAAACGGTACGATAGAATTGGTTGAAGAAAATAACACAACACATTCATTTGCAGTAAAAGGCGGTGTTGTAGAAGTTTGTAAAAACAATGTGATTGTTTTAGCTGAATAATTTCAATTTAATATTTATAAAAAACCTGATTAAATTTTTAATCAGGTTTTTTTATGAGGTTTATTTAAATACAGTCTCAAAAAAAAGTCTCAAAAATATTGAGACCTTTTTTTGAAATATATTGTTATTTAAATTTACTTAACGCGTTCAACGTATTCACCAGTCTCTGTATTTATTTTAAGTTTATCGCCAATGACAACAAAAATAGGTACTTGAATTTTGACATTACCAGTTAATTCAGCTGTTTTTAAAGATTTTCCTTTCACTCCTTCTTCCGTATAAGTTACTTCTAATTCAACGTATTGAGGCAATAATCCACTTAATGGTTTATCATTTTCATCAAAACGAATTTTTAAAATCATCCCTTCTTGTAAAAACTGAATACTGTCTGCAAATAAAATTTTCGGAACATTTGTTTGATCATATGTTTCTTGATTCATACAAACTAATGAATCACCTTCCATATATAAATATTGCATTTCATATTCATCTACTCTAATGATGTCAATTTTTTCGCCTGAACGAAAACGGATTTCACTTTGTTTTCCTGTTTCAACATTACGGCATTTAACTGAATAAATAGCATTTCCTTTTCCAGGCGTGATATGATCATAGTCCATGACTTGAACTAATTCGTTGTTGTGTCTTAAAAAAATATTTCTTGAAATATCTGATGTCGTAGCCATAATTTGTTTAATTTTTAGATCCGAAAGATACTACCTTGTGATGAGATAGACAAAATTATATCCCTCAAAACACTATAAAAATGAAACAATTTTAGGTTGTTACTTCATGTATTTTTGTTTCACATCACTATAACTTGGAAAATTATTATAGTGCCAGTTCATGATAACGGTTCCGTTTTTAATTAAAACTAAACCAGGGTTTGAACGAATGATTGTTTTTAAAACGACACCATCTGAGGTTGCAAAATCATACAATGCTTGGTGTTTGTGTTTGTAATCATCTACTTGTTTAGCGTCAGATGCTGTTAGGCCTAATACATTTATTTTATCGATAGAAGCTAACTTATTTAAATCATTAATTTTAGCATGAAGGGTTGCATCATCAGCTGTTTCAGTTATATCATAACATACCAATAAAAACTGATAATTTGGATTGTTTAAAATACTATCCGTTATCGGTTCACCATTTTGATTGTTTATTGAAAAGTCGATAATTTTTGGTGGGTTAATCGCATCATGCACTAATTTATTGACAGTGTTGTGCCACGCCCATGTTAATGTGTCTTCCCAAATTTTAGAATCCATATAATCTTTTTGGTTGAATGCTTTTATTTCACCAGTTTTTAAGTTTTTATATTCAAGTAATGATTCATAAACAGCTGGTTGGTAGCCAATACCTGGTTTCATATTTTCTTTGATATTATCGCCAATTTTATACGCTCTAAAATCAAATATTGGTAAATTACGGTAGGTGTAAATTGGAAATGCAATTGATAATACAATGGCTATAATAGTTACGGCTGATGTAATTAAAGGATTGAATAGTTCATTAATATTTTCTTTACCCGCAAATAAAAGCGTGATGGCAATCATTAATACAATATCTTTCCAGAAGCTTTCCCAAGGTTTTAAAACTAAAAAATCACCAAAACATCCACAGGTTGTTACTTTATTATAACAAGCGGAATAAAACGTAAGGAACGTAAAGAACGTTATTTGAGCTAATAATAATCCTAGTGTTAAATTTCTTTTGTAGCCAACTAATAGCATAAAGCCTAGAGCCATTTCACTTACACATAAAATAATAGATAATGGTAATGCAATATGAGCCATGCTTTCAAAGATTGATAAACCTGAATCTGCTGTAAATACTTCGAAGTATTCTTTGAGTTTATAGCTAAAACCTAATGGGTCATTGGCTTTTATAAAACCCGAAAAAATAAATAATCCTCCAACAAATATTCTGGTTATGTGAGTTACCATCGGTGCTTTACTTATTATAGAAGATGCATTAACTAATACAACTAAAGTACCGAGTACAATGGCAATGGTTGTTTTGCTTATGCACGGCGGACAAATCCAATATAATAAAGCTGCTAAGCCTATTGACCACATGGCGCGAAATAGTTTTGATGCAAAAAATTTTTTCATAAGGTTTGATTTATTGATAGTCTCTAAATTATTTATTTAAGCATTCTAATTTACAATCTTATTGTTTAATAATAAAATAGCTTTAATTTTTTTTAACGTTTCGTTTTTAGGAAATTAACTTCTTGTTTCCTTGTTTTTTTATGACTTCCATTTCTACTTGTAAATTACGAAGCATATTCATAATGCTTTCTACATTCAATTCTTCTTCTTTGTAGTCTGTCATATTAATGCAACATGTATATTCCCATAACTCTACAATGTCTTTTAAATTTACTTTATAAGGCTGATAAATTTTATTATCAGAATGACATTCTAAAAATCCTTTTTTTAAGTTAAGATTAAATATACGTTTATAAGATAAGCCATCGTCTTTAGTAACAACGATGTAAGTATGTCCGTTTTTTACTTCTTCTAATTTTTCTAAGTATTTGGCAACAATAAAAGAACCTTCTTTAATAGGAGGCATACTGTCTCCTTTTATTGGAAATGCACGGTGTTTTCCAGTTGGTAAAAATGGTAATTTCATGCGAGGCAAACGTTCAACGTAATCAGGATCGGCATAACCTTGTAAATAACCAGCACTTGCTTTTAATGGCACTAGTTCTACAACGTCTCTTCCGTCTTCATCAATTAAAATTGGAAATAACATACGGTTTTTTCCAATTTTCATTAAACCATCCAGACTTGTTTTACTGAAATCACCTCTTACTAAAGCGTCAACAGCGACATGAAAATAATCGGAAATAGTAATTAATAAATCAATCGATGGTTCATTTCTATTTTCTTCATAAGCACCAAGTCTTGAACGGGTAATGCCTAAGTTATCTGCTAATTGTTCTTGCGAAAGTCCTTTTTGCAAACGCAAGTATTTTAAATTGCTAAAAATTTTACTCATTTTATTAAATTGCTACAAATTATAGCACTAATATACTACATTAGGTAGTACATTTGCAAAGAGTTTTTGATAAAAATTAAGGTTTGTTGTTGACATGGTTTTGTAAATAAGTTTTTACTCGTTTAAAAAGTCATAAAAGGCTATCTCTTTTTTAAGAGATAGCCTTTTAAATTAAAATTAATAGCCTAGCCCTGATTGAAGCGGCATCCTTTTTGACTTTTCTTCAAAGGCAAAAAGATATAGCGGAAAAGCAGGAACTAGCTCCAAAAAAAACAGTATAATCAAGCTGAATTTGAAGCCAAATTGAGTTTGTAAAGCTTAAAATAGTATATTTGTTTTCGACTTTAATTCTTTATATCAACTTATGATAGACTTATTTAAACACATATTACACTTAGACTTTGTATGGTTATTTCAAAATTATGGAACTGCTATTTATGTGGTTTTATTTTTAGTTATTTTCATTGAAACAGGCTTAGTTGCTATGCCTTTTTTACCTGGAGATTCTTTATTATTTACAGCTGGTTTATTTGCAAGAACAGGCCAGTTGAATATGAGTTATTTATTGATTTTTCTTTTTATTGCCGCTGTGTTAGGTGATAATTGTAATTATTGGATTGGCAGAAAAATAGGGGTAAAAATATTTGACTTTAAAATGAAAGGTCGACCTGTTGTGAAAAAAGAGTATTTAGATAAAACGCATGTGTTTTTTGAAAAATATGGCACGAAAGCTATTATTATGGCTCGTTTTGTCCCATTTGTAAGAACATTTGCTCCTTTTGCAGCTGGTGTTGGAGAAATGAATTATAAAAAATACATCCTTTTTGACATCATGGGTGGTGCTTTATGGATTGGTTCTTTAACAACTGCTGGTTATCTTTTAGGCGAAGTTGAGTTTATTAGAAATCACATTGATTTGGTTTGTCTTGGTATTATCGCATTTTCTGTATTTCCAATTGTAATTTCATTGCTTAAAAGTAAGTTAGGAGCAGAAAAAAAGTAACATTTTTTTTAACTATTATGAAAGAAAAACCAAGCGAAGAAACATTACGTCAGTGGCACGCTGATCCTAACAATTGGAAGTTTGGTATATTTTATTTTAATAGAGCTGATAAACGCATTTTTCCACCAAAAAAAATTGCGTGGATGGGATGGACTGTCAATTTTGCAAATCCATTATCAGTATTAGCAATTGTTGTTGTTTTAGCCTTTGTTATTATGATGACTAAACTATTAGATAGAACTAAACACTAAACGTTTTAGAAAAAAAATTAAACCATTTTTGCTAATTCCTTCCAAACAACATCAGTTATATCTGGCTTGCAAGTGACTGAAATTTTTTCGAGTTTGATAGGATGAATAAACTCGGTTTTATAAGAATGTAAATGAATTGAGGCATTGGAGTTTGAGCGGTCAAATCCATATTTTAAATCGCCTTTAATTGGACAACCAATAGCACTGAGTTGTGCTCTAATTTGATGATGTCTTCCTGTAAATAAATTTATCTGTAATAAATGATAATTTGATATTGATGCCAATAACTCATATTCTAGTTCAGCTTTTATTGCACCATTTTTTTCAGTGTCAAATGCTTTTGATTTATTGGCTTGTTCGTTTTTAATTAGATAATGTGTTAAGCGTTGTTTTAATTGTGGCGGCCTATTTTTCACAACAGCCCAATAGGTTTTTGTAATGGTTTTATCTCTAAATAATTCATTCATGCGAGATAACGCTTTACTTGTTTTTGC
>JBIISW010000221.1:0-3252 GCA_044340865.1 Bacteroidia bacterium
ACAACAACGGCTGATTGTTTCCGAAGATTAATTTGTTGACTATTTGAGATATATAATAAATTTTGTCCAAAACTAATTTCAAATCTATTTCCGCGTTGTGTTGTATCATTAAAGTGTTTTGATATTTTTTTATAGAATGGTTTTTTTATAGTCGCACTGTCTTGTTTTTGACTATAACCAATTTGGAAAATACCAGTTAAAACAAAAAGTAAAATAGTTTTATTGAAGGTGTGTTGTGTTTTCATTTTATATTTTTTGCAAAATGCTTGTTAGTATCTAATGTGAGAGTCATTAATATAATAAGTACTACAACAAAAAACCTGCCAAATTTTAGTATATGATAAAATTTGGCAGGCATTATAATGGATGATTAATCCGCTTGTAAAAATGGATATGTGTAATCTACTGCTGGTATTAAAGTTTCTTTTATGGTACGCGGAGAAACCCAACGTAATAAATTAATTTTTGCACCAGCCTTGTCGTTTGTTCCACTACCACGAGCACCACCAAATGGTTGCTGTCCAACTACTGCTCCTGTACATTTATCATTGATGTAAAAATTTCCTGCTGCATTGTTTAATTTTTTAGTTGCGAATTCAATGGCATAACGGTCCTGTGCTATGATAGCACCAGTTAAAGCGTAAATAGACGTTGAATCTACTAGTTCTAATGTTTCTTCAAATTTATTTGCATCATACACAAAAATAGTTAAAACAGGGCCAAATAATTCTTCGCACATAGTAACATACTTTGGATCTTTAGCTACAATGATAGTTGGTTCAATAAAGTATCCTTTAGTTTTATCGTAATTACCACCAGCAATGATTTCAACGTTGCTATCTTTTTTAGCAGCATCAATGTATTTTGCTAGTTTGTCAAAACTTTTTTCATCGATAACGGCATTAATGAAGTTTGTGAAATCTTCCGTAGGGCCCATCTTCATCGATTTTAAATCAGCTAAAACCAATGATTTTGTTTCATCCCATAAATTACTTGGTATGTAAACACGAGATGCCGCTGAGCATTTTTGACCTTGGTATTCAAATGCTCCTCTAGATATAGCAGTAGATAAAGCTTTCACATCTGCTGATTGATGAGCTATGATGAAATCTTTTCCTCCAGTTTCTCCAACTATACGAGGGTAAGATTTATATTTATGAATATTGTTTCCAATGGTTTGCCAAATATTTTGAAATACTTCTGTGCTTCCTGTAAAATGAATACCTGCAAAGTCTTTATGGTTAAATACCACTTCAGCAGCATCTGGTCCACTTGGGTAAATTAAATTGATAACACCATCCGGTAAGCCAGCTTTTTTAAATATTTCCATTAATACGTTTGCACTGTATACTTGCGCATTACTTGGTTTCCAAACAACTACATTTCCCATCATCGCACAACTTGTTGGCAAATTACCAGCAATAGCAGTAAAGTTAAAAGGAGTTAATGCATAAATAAACCCTTCTAATGGTCTCCATTCAATGCGATTCCAAACTCCAGGTCCAGAAACGGGTTGGTCCGTATAAATTTCTTGCATGTATTGAACGTTGAAACGCAAAAAATCTATGATTTCACAAGCAGCATCAATTTCAGCTTGGTATGCATTTTTACTTTGACCAAGCATGGTTGCTGCGTTTAATTTAGAACGGTAAGGTCCTGCAATTAATTCAGCCGCTTTTAAAAAGATACTTGCTCGATGTTCCCAACTTAAATTTGTCCATTGCTCTTTTGCAGCTAATGCAGCCGTAATAGCTTGTTCTACATGTGTTTTATCGCTTTTATAAAAATACCCTAAGGTGTGTTTGTGATCATGTGGTGGAGCTAAACGAATTTTTGTTTCACTCGTTATTTCTTTATTGCCAATGTACATTGGGATATCAATTTCTTTACTACGCAATTCTTTAAGCATAGCTTGTAGTTCTTTTCGTTCAGCGCTACCTGAAGCATAATTTTTAATTGGCTCATTAATAGCGGCTGGTACTTTATAAATTCCTTTTGGCATAATGTTATTTTTTTAGATGTACGAATTTACTATTTTATTTTAAGAGTCGTTTTATGATTTTTAATTTAATAGTACTTGTTTAATTTTTAGATTCAATTGTTCGGAACGTTAAATTTATGCGTGGGCTATGGCATTTTTTAGTTAACGGTAAACGGTGCATCCAATGTGTTTGCGTTTCTTCTTTCATCACTAATAAGCTAGCATTTTCAAGCAACAGAGAAACAACTTCTTTTGATTTTTTGTGTTTGAAAGAAAATTTTCGGTCGGCACCAAAACTCAGTGATGCAATGTCGGCATGTTTTTTTAATGTTGTTTCATCATCAGAATGGTATCCCATTCCTTCATTTCCATTATGGTATAAATTGAGTAAACAGGAGTTATACGTTGAAGCGGTTTCTTTTTCAACTATAGCTTTTAATTCTAGCAATTCTTTAGTCCAAATTAATGCTCTTTTGGTTACGTTAGAATAAGTATAAGAATATTCAAAATCCCCATACCAAGCTACTTTTCGAGCTGTTATGATTTGCTTCCCAAACATATTGGAAATATCGTTTTTCCAATCAATAGCATGAAGTAAAATTTGATAATAGTGTTTTGAAGTTTCAAAAGGAATAATTGGACCATGATAATGCACTACACCATCATAGGGTAATACATCATAAGGCAAATCATCTAATTCTGTAAATAAATCACTCACTATTTAATTTAATTCTTTGCTTTAAATGTATTGATGGCATTTATTGTAAAATCTGATAATACAAGAGTTCCGCTTATTCCGGCTCTTTCTATTAATAATTTATCCCAATTTTCGGTTCCTTCCCACATTATTTTTTTAAGCATCATCATAGCTTCCGGATTACTGGTTGCTAATTTTTGCGCTAAGGTTTTAATGCTTTTATCCATATCTTCTGTAGTCGAAAAAACTTCAGCATATAGGCCTTTTTCTTTTGCCCATTGTGCAGTTTGCCATTCAGTTGCATTGATTGTTAATTGACAAAAAGCAGACGTTCCTACTTTGCGTTCAACTGCTGGGCCAACTACAAATGGACCAATACCAACTGCTAATTCGGATAACTTAATAGAAGCATCATTTAAAGCAAATGTATAATCTGCACTTGCGGCAATACCAACACCTCCACCAACAGCTTTACCTTGAACACGAGCAATAATAAATTTAGGTGCTTTTCGCATGGCATTAATTACCATAGCAAAACCTGAGAAAAATTTTAAACCCGTATCAATATCTTTAA
>JBIISW010000222.1:0-3235 GCA_044340865.1 Bacteroidia bacterium
AAGAAATACATCTCAAAGCTATCAAATTGTTAAGCCAAGTTTCTGAAGTTTGAAAAAAATAATCATTTTATCATGAAAAATAATAAATAAGTAAAGTATTCTTTTAATTTTGTAATACGACCATTAAAATCAAATTATGAAAAACACTTTCAATATCATAGCGTTTATTAGCATGTTAACTTTGCTGATAATTTCATCTGACCTAATTTCTCAAACAACATCAAAGAGAATAAATTACAGTAAACATCCGTATTGGATTGAAATGATGAATGATCCAAAAGCAAATTACTTTGAAACAATTAAAGCCTATGAACAATTTTGGCAAAATAAAAAAATACCATTGGAAGAAGACGATATCATAGGTCAAACAAAAAAAGAACCGACAAAAAATAATTTTCTATACAAATGGTTTAAATCAAAAGAAGAAAGAGAAGAAGAAGAAATTAAGAAATACAGTTTCGATATTAAAAAGTTTAAACATTGGAAATTAAAAGTAACGCCATTTGTTCAAGAAGATGGTACTATCCTAGATGCTGATGAACGTTTAAAATTATGGCAAAACCAACAACATTAATTTTTTAAAGAAAACAAACATGAAAGGAAACTATATACTATTACTCGCCATACAGTTCACATTATTCACAATGTGTTTTTCGCAGCCTGCCAGTTCATGGAAAACAACAGGACCAACACTATTTCCAACTGATATTAGCGGGCAAATAAATGGGATTGGACGTGTAAGTCAAATAAAGTTCCACCCTACAAATCCAAACAAAATGTATGCTGTAAGTGCATCGGGCGGATTATGGATAAGTTCTGACACAGCTACAACTTGGAAAAAAACAGGTACTGATAAATTGCCACAATCGGCGTGTGCCTCAATTTGCATTGATCATACAAATGATAATATTTTATACTTAGGAACAGGCGACGCAAATTATTATGGAACTGATTTCGGTATTTGGAAAAGTATTGACGGAGGCTTGAATTGGGTGCAATCCACAACTGGCATGGGAAATAGATTAGCCATTGAAATTTTGATGGACCCAACCAACGCTAACGTTTTGGTTGCTGCTACAGATAATGGAATTTATAGAACAACAAATGCTGGTGCAAATTGGACATCAGTAAAAACAGGAGGTGATTTTCAAGATATGCAATTAAAACACGGCACCACTAATACCCTATTTGCCGTAACCTCATCACAATTTTGGAAATCAAACGACTTTGGTTTAACCTGGACTCAAATTACTGCAGGTGTTGTCATTCCTGGAGGTGGAAGTGGAAACGGCATGCGATTGGCATTAAGTGCTGCTAATCCTAATGTTGTTTACATTGGAATGATTAAAGATGAAGGTACTATTTTGAAATCAATAGATGGAGGTAATACGTTTACGACTGTATACAACAATCCCTCACAAAGTTTAGTTGGTTATGATGCAACAGGTGGCGGGCAGGGCAATTACAATTTTAGTATGACAGCTGATCCAACCGATGCCAATACTGTTTTTGTAGTTGCACATGTTGTTTGGAGAAGCACAGACGGTGGTATTACATGGACGAAACTTACAGATTGGTGGGCACAATTGCATACTGATATGCATGAAATTAAATTTCATCCAACGTATACAAATAAATTGTTCAATAGCAATGATGGCGGTGTTTGGTTAAGTAATGATGATGGTGATAATTGGTTTCCAAAATGTGATAGCTTAAGTGCTACAGAAATATATCATGCTGCTCAGAGTCCAATTAAGAGAGATATGATTAGTATTGGTACACAAGATAATGGTGAATTATTTTATGCTTCAAACACTTGGAAAACTAATCGTGGTGGCGACTGGGGTGCAAGAGCATCATTTGATTACCAAACAAATAATGTAGTGTATTATCACGGTAATGGAAACCGACGTGTTGTAACAGGTTCAGAAGTTAGTTATAACCTTCCTTTTACAGCAACCGATAATATTGTTTTAGAGTTCACTAAAAAAATACCAAACCTTTGTTTTTCTGGAGAACAAGATGTTTGGCGTACAACTGATTTAAATAATACAAGTCCAACTTGGACTAAAATATCCAACTTTAATCAAAAAGTGATGGCGATACATTCTTCGCCTAAAGATTCAAATTTACTATATGTAATAACAGCAGCAGGAAAAATTTACAGAAGTGATAATGCTTTATCAGCCACTCCAACCTTCACAAACTATAATACACCAGCAGGAACAAGTATAGTTGCCAATATTGCAAGTATTAAAACAAATTCAAATGTTGTTTACATCTCTTGTGGAAATAAAATTTACCGATCGGCAAACAAAGGCGCTACTTGGACAAACGTTACTCTAACCTTACCAACCATCAATATTTTAAAAATATATCACGATGAATTTAATGCCAATGAAGCCATCTACGTTTGTAATGCAAGTGGGGTTTATTATAAAGATATAACTATGACTTCTTGGACAAATATTACTTATAATCTACCTTCCATTGCCTCTATACAAGATTTTATGTTTTACAATTCTGGAAATGCCGCTAGTTTATTAAGAGTAGGTTATTATGGGCGAGGTGTCTGGGAACTACCAATTAATACAAGTATGCCTCCAGCACCTATCTTCAATGCTAATAAAAAAAATATTTGTGCAGGACAAACGGTTTCGTTTACAGATCTTAGTATTGGAACACCCACACCAACCAGTTGGAATTGGAATTTTCCAGGTGGAACGCCATCTACCTCAACCTTACAAAACCCAGTTATTACTTATTCAGCATCTGGCATGTATAATGTTAGTTTAACTGTTTCAAATGTAAATGGACCAAATACGTTGACAGAAACGGCTTATATCAATGTGGTAACACCTCAATCTTTGCCCTATACAGAAGGTTTTACCTCAACCGTTACACCAATCAATTGGGAAAATATTGATAAAGGAAATGATGGCGTTACCTGGCAACATAGCAATACAGTTGGTGGTTTTGGATTAAGTACAGCTTCCGTATTTTTTGATAATTACAATAACGATGTTAATCGCAAACGTGACGAACTTAGAACACCGAAATTTAATTTTACATCAGCCATTCATCCAAAATTATTTTTCGATAGAGCCTATGCGCGCTATAGTGGGGCTAATACAGATACCTTAGCAGTGCTAGTTTCAACAGACTGCGGCGTTACATTTACTGAAATTTATAATAAAGGAGATATTCAATTAGCAACAGCTCCAGATGAAACTGC
>JBIISW010000223.1:0-3221 GCA_044340865.1 Bacteroidia bacterium
TTACAGAAGATATTGAACGGTTTTCATTTAATACCTCTGTCAGTAATTTCATGATTTGTGTGAATGAGTTAACAGATTTAAAATGTAATAAAAAGGATATTCTCGAACCATTGTTAATTTGTTTATCACCCTACGCGCCGCATATCACTGAAGAACTTTGGAAACAATTAGGACATACTGAAAGTATTGCTTTTGCTCCATTTCCTTTAGTTAACGAGGCTTTTTTAATTGATGATAGCATAAATTATCCGGTTTCTGTAAACGGAAAATTAAAGTTTACTTTGGAGTTGCCAGCAACATTAACGAAAGAAGAGGTTGAAGAAGAGGTAATGAAAAACGAGCAAACCATTAAATTGTTAGCTGGTCAGCAACCTAAGAAAGTGATTGTCGTTCACAAAAAAATAGTGAACATGGTAGTTTAGTTTTTAAAACAAACTCACCTGATTGTTTTCTGTTAGAGCTTCCTTGTATGCAGCTAATGTTCTTAGTCTCGCTTTTGCATGGTCTACCATTGGTAGTGGATAGTTTGGCGTACCAAATTCTGGAACCCATTTTTTAATGTATTCGTATTTTGGATCAAACTTTTTTATCTGTTCACTTGGATTAAAAATTCGGAAGTAAGGTGCGGCATCGCAACCACTTCCAGCAGCCCATTGCCAACCACCATTGTTTGCACTCAAATCGAAGTCGATAAGTTTTTGAGCAAAGTATGCTTCGCCCCAACGCCAATCAATCAATAAATCTTTTACTAAAAAACTAGCCACAATCATTCGCACACGGTTATGCATAAAACCCGTTTCATTTAATTCACGCATACCCGCATCTACAATTGGAAATCCAGTTTTTCCTTCGCACCATATTTTAAATTCAACTTCATTATTTCTCCAACTGAGTTTATCATATTGAGGTTTAAAAGAGTTTTTGGCAGCGTGTGGAAAGTGATGCAAAATCATCATATAGAAATCGCGCCAGATTAATTCATTAAGCCATGTTTCATTAAGAGCTAATGCTTGTTTAGCTAAATTTCTAATACTGACTGTTCCAAATCGCAAATGAACACTTAATAAACTGGTGCCACGAATGGCAGGGAAATTGCGCTGTTCTGTATAATTTGTAACAATGGATTTAGGAATTGTTTTGGATGGTGTTTCCAAATCGGAGGGTTCAAATCCTATGTCACTAAGACTCGGAATTTGAATAGGACTTGATTTGAAAAAGTTAGAAAAATGTTTTTGAGTTGGATATGCTTTTACATCGTAGTCAGTTAGTTTTGCTTTCCACTTTCGGCTATATGGTGTAAAAATGGAATAAGGCTTTCCATCATCTTTTGTAATTTCACTTTTTTCAAATATGCATTGGTCTTTAAACGTTTTTAAAGAAATATGATTGGTTTCTAAAAAATGTTTTATGTGAGAGTCACGCTCCATAGCATAAGGTTCATAATCATGATTCGTATAAACACTTTGTATAGAATAAGTTTTTATTAATTCTTTAAATACATTTTCTGGCGTTGAATAAAAAACTTGGATAGTGGATTTAAATTCTTTTAACTCTGAATGAATAGATTGAATGGCATTATGAATAAACTCAACACGTCTGTCTTTTTTATCCTCAAGTTTATCTAAAATAGAGGTGTCAAAAATAAAAATTGGCAATACTGGAATGCCTTTTTTTAATGCGCGATAAAGCCCAGCATTGTCATTTAATCTTAAGTCTCTTCTAAACCAAAAAATGTTTATTTTTTCCATATTATCTTAAACAATTCATCGGATTTAAAGTTTATAAAATGTCTAAAAAATCACGTAAATTCAACACGAATAAAACTAATCAATTTTTTTATGGAATTACACCAATTTCAACAACATATTTTGCAAGGTATACCAGCAATTTTGCCAGAAGTAAAACTTTACGAAAAAGAAATTAATCATGCTCCAAAGCGAAAAGACATTTTAAATAACGAAGAAAAAAAGCTCGCACTTGAAAATGCTTTACGTTATTTTAATGCCGACCAACATGCTATTTTAATTCCAGAATTTCTAAATGAATTAAATACATACGGAAGAATTTATATGTATCGTTTTCGTCCTGATTATAAAATTTATGCACGACCTATTTTAGAGTATCCTCATAAAAGTGTGCAGGCCGCTGCTATCATGCATATGTTGAGTAATAATTTAGATTACGCTGTAGCACAACATCCCCATGAATTAATAACATATGGAGGGAATGGTGCTGTGTTTCAAAATTGGGCACAGTATTTATTAACGATGCAGTATTTAGCAACAATGACCGATGAACAAACACTCGTTTTATATAGTGGCCATGCGATGGGATTATTTCCGTCGCATAAAGATGCACCAAGAGTTGTTGTGACAAACGGAATGATGATTCCGAATTATAGTAAACCCGATGATTTAGAAAAGTTTAATGCCTTAGGTGTAACTCAATATGGACAAATGACTGCAGGTTCGTTTATGTACATTGGTCCGCAAGGTATTGTACATGGTACATGTATTACAGTCATGAATGCGGCACGAAAAATTTGTCGCACAGAAGAAGAACGTCAAGGAAAATTATTTGTTACGTGTGGTTTAGGAGGCATGAGTGGTGCGCAACCTAAAGCAGCAAAAATTGCAGGCTTAGTTTCTGTTACTGCTGAATTAAATCCTAAGGCTGTTAACACCCGTTATTCGCAAGGTTGGGTTGATGAAGTGTTTGAAAATTTAGATTTATTAATTGCCCGTGTAAAAATTGCACAAGAACATAAAGAAGCTGTTTCATTGGCCTACCAAGGCAATATAGTTGATTTATGGGAGCGTTTAGTAATTGACAACATTAAAGTTGATATTGGATCTGATCAATCATCACTTCATAATCCCTGGGCTGGAGGCTATTATCCATCAGGTTTTAGCTTAGAAGAAAGTAATCAAATGATGGCTGAAAATCCTGTTAAATTTAAAGAGGAAGTTCAAAAAACGTTGGTACGCCATGCTAATGCTATTAACACGTTGAATAAAAAAGGAATGTACTTTTTTGATTATGGAAATGCATTTTTATTAGAAGCAGGCAGAGCAGGCGCAGACATTTACCAAAGTTTACCTGCACTAAAAGGTGGACACGTAGGCGCAACATTTAAATATAAAAGTTACGTGCAAGATATTTTAGGGCCAATGTGTTTTGATTATGGTTTTGGTCCATTCCGTTGGGTTTGCACAAGTGCC
>JBIISW010000224.1:0-3220 GCA_044340865.1 Bacteroidia bacterium
ACCATTGAATCCAGTTATGTGAAAAAGCAAATACGTTACCAAGTGTAAGCCATGTCCACGTTAAATCCCATAATGTATTACCGTATTCATAACCTAACCATAATGGAATAAAGAGCCATATTGCCCATGGTTTTTTGACGCGAACTTTTAATTGATGCCAAACTATAAAAATCACACACATGAATGCGGAATTACTAACTATGGCCATTGCCGCCCCGCCAATTGAAGCATAGCTAATCCACCAAGTTACTAAGGTATTCCAAATAAAAAAGGCTAAATAAATGAACCCAATAATCTTTAGTTTTTTTCGTTTAATAGTCGAGGATTTGAATATTGCCTCTTCCAAAATAAATAATGGAACAAAGGCAATAAAAATGCAAAAGGTAAGAGGTGTAAGCCAAGCGACACTGAGCAATAATGCACTTGAAATAGCAAGAATATAATTAGAAATTTTAACCATTTTGGGTAAATATAAATATTAAAAATAAATAAGTGTAAAATACAATTTACTCGTACTTCATTTTAAGTCCTTTCATAATGAATATAGACCATTATTTAAGTCTGATTGGTCTAAAACATAAAGTAAAATTAAAATAGTTTTGCTTTGTGTGAAATAATTGTTATATCTTTATACTGCTATAGTTAAAAAAGCCTTACTCACCTAAATATACTTTTTAATCAACAATACAATGCTTACAGAAGTTGAAACACATAACTTACATAAACCATTAAAAGATTTTTTTGGATTTAATGGCTTCAAGGGAACTCAAGAAGCTATCATTAATAATATCCTCAATAAGCAAGATACGTTTGTAATTATGCCAACTGGTGGTGGTAAATCATTATGTTATCAATTGCCAGCCATCATGAGCGAAGGAACGGCCATTATTGTATCCCCACTTATAGCATTAATGAAAAATCAAGTGGATGCCATTAGGGTTTTTGGAAAAGAGAATAGCATCGCACATTTTTTAAATTCATCTTTAAATAAGGCTGAAATTGCAACTGTTAAAAATGACGTGCTTTCAGGAAAAACAAAGTTATTGTATGTAGCCCCAGAAACACTTAATAAAGAAGATAATGTGGCTTTTTTCTCTGAGTTTAAAATTTCATTTTTTGCGATTGATGAAGCTCATTGTATCTCAGAATGGGGCCATGATTTTAGGCCTGAATACAGACGTTTACGTCCAATTATTGAAAAATTAGGTTCCGTTCCTGTGATGGCACTTACAGCAACAGCAACTCCAAAAGTTCAACAAGATATTCAGAAGAATTTAGGAATGCAGGATGCTAAATTATTTAAGTCCTCTTTTAATCGCGATAATCTTTATTATGAGGTACGTGCAAAAAAAGATGTGATTAAAGAAATTGTGAAGTACGCTAAACAAAACGCAGGAAAATCTGGAATTGTTTATTGTTTGAGTAGAAAGAAAGTAGAAGAGGTAGCGCAAGCCCTTATTGTTAATGGCGTTAAAGCAGCACCATATCACGCAGGTCTTGATGCAAAAGAAAGGGCTAAAACACAAGACGGATTTTTGATGGAAGACATTGATGTGATTGTTGCAACGATAGCTTTTGGAATGGGCATTGATAAGCCGGATGTTCGCTTTGTAATTCATCACGATATTCCAAAATCATTAGAAGGGTATTACCAAGAAACGGGAAGAGCAGGAAGAGATGGAGGTGAAGGGAATTGCGTGACGTTTTATAGTTATGATGACATCATGAAACTTGAAAAATTCATGAAAGATAAACCTGTTAATGAACAGGAAATTGGAAAACAAATGCTTTCTGAAACAGCCTCTTTTGCAGAAACGTCCTCTTGTAGAAGAAAGTTCATTTTACATTATTTTGGTGAAGAATTTAACGAAGTAAAGTGTAATGAAATGTGCGATAATTGTCGTCATCCAAAACAAAAGTTTGAAGCGCAAGATGATTTACTTTTAGCAATTAAAGCCGTCAAAGAAACTAAAGAGAAACATAAAGTTAAAGACATCATTAATTTACTAATGGGCAATTTAACAGCAACAGGAAAATCATATAAACACAATGAATTAAAAACATGGGGCGAGGGCGTTGATCATGATAAAGATGATAAATTTTGGAATGCCGTATTACGTCAAGCCTTAGTTTACGGTTATTTTTCAAAAGACATAGAAAATTACGGTATTGTAAAAATTACAGATAAAGGCAAAGCATTTTTTAAAAGCCCTGAAAGCATCAAGTTTACGCATGATAATGATTTTAGTAATGCAGAAAGTGATATTGATGACGAGCATATAGCAAGTAAAGGCGGCGGTGCCGACGAAGTGCTATATACTATGTTAAAAGACTTGACTAAAAAAATTGCCAAGCAAACTAATTTACCTCCTTATGTTATTTTTCAAGAAACGTCTTTAGAAGAAATGGCGATTCAGTATCCATTAAACATGGAAGAAATGACTAAAATTACGGGTGTTGGTGCCGGAAAGGCGGCTAAGTATGGGAAGGCATTTTTAGAAATTATTAAAAAGTATGTTGAGGATAATGATGTTGAACGACCAGTCGATTTTGTTATTAAATCTGTTGTCAATAAATCTGGGTTAAAAGTGTTTATCATCCAAAACATAGATAGAAAAATTAGCTTGGAAGATATGGCTAAAAATAAAAATCTAAAAATGGATGATTTATTAACCGAAATTGAAACCATTGTTACATCTGGAACTAAAGTGAATATTAATTATTACATCGATCAAGTTATTGATGAAGATAAAAAGGATGAAATTTATGAATGTTTGCGAGAGTCTGAGACTGATGATATTAAATCCATATTAAAAGAATTAGGTGAGGACGAATATAGCGAAGAAGAAGTTCGTTTAATGCGAATTAAATTTATTAGCGAATTCGGTAATTAATTTTTCATACAGTTGATTTAACAGTTTGTTTTTTTATATTGTATTTGTTCCTTGAATAGAGTAAATTCGCATTAATATATGAAGACAACTATTTCAAAAAAAAACAGTTCTATTGCTAAAGATAGTTTAGTAATTATTTGTAAAACATTTAAAGTAAATTCAAGTTATGCTTTCACAAAAGAGCAAACGGATTATATTTTAAATGAAATTAAAAAAAATGAGAAAAAAGCGATTACTATAAATGCTTTGAATCGCACCCTTTCAGTCATTTTAATTGATCATGTTAAAAATCATTATTTAAACTTAGAAATTCTTCGAAAGCATGG
>JBIISW010000083.1:0-11395 GCA_044340865.1 Bacteroidia bacterium
CGTTGCTTCAATTGCCGCAACCATGGCATCTAGAAAAGGAATGGTTGTTTTAAATGCTGCTGGTAACGAAGGTAGTGGCTCTTGGCTTTACATTGGCATTCCTGCTGATGCAGATAGTATTTTATCCATAGGTTCGGTGAACGGATCTGGAATTCATTCCAATTTTAGTTCTCAAGGTCCAACCGCTGACGGCAGAATAAAACCTGATTTGAGCACAATGGGTGAAGGATCTTATGTGTGCCAACCTGGATATAGTTTTTCTGCAGGCAACGGCACATCGTTTGCTTGCCCTATCATGGCGGGTGCTGTAGCCTGTTTAATGCAAGCTCATCCTACAAAAACAAATATGCAACTAATAAATGCCATTAAAGCAACAGCATCCAAATCAACAGCACCTGATAATTTATATGGTTGGGGAATTCCAAATGTATGCGCGGCTAATGCCTATTTACAAAATGTATCATTAAACGAAAAAAGATTTGAAAGTGATTTAAAATTATTTCCCAATCCTGCAAAAAACGGCATTTCATTTGAGTTAAACCATAGTATAAACAAATTACAATTAACAGATGTATTTGGTAAGCATATTGATTTTACATTAACAAGTAACGAAACTAACCATTACACCCTAAACTTTAATGCAAGTTTAGCTAACGGTATTTATTTCATTTCTATACATACAGCAAACGGAATAGTCAATTCAAAATTTATTAAAGAGTAAATTTAATCTTTGTAATTTTTGCCATTGTTTGTGTTATCACCAACAGCATTTTATTTTATTTATTTTCTCTAATTTATATCTAGGTGAATTCATAAAAATAGCCTAAAAAACAATTTGTTAAAAAAGTCACTTCAATACATATTTAATAGGCATTTGATTATATTTGATTTTTAAGCTAAACGTTTATAAGCATTTATAAATAATTAAAAACGAATAAGTGGCGCATAGCGATAAGTTATAGCTAATTGCGCCGACAGAACCACAGACCTAAATATTATATGCGACATTTTTTTTTAACGACATTAATTATATTATTAAGCTTAAACTTATTTGGACAAACTAAAGACACATTAAGACCAGTGGTTAGGAAATTTGCAGTGCTACCATCGCCTCTCGGATACATATGGCAAGGGACACATAATTTTGACTTTGGGCTACAGCCGATGATTTTACTAAATGCAAAAAACTATCATAATAATATTGGACTTGTAATAGCGGGAAACATAGCTGTAATAAATAAGTCAACATATTTTACACCGACAACTAAACTTAAATTGTATAAAGAATTAAGTAATAGAAAAATGGCTTGGGAGGTTTCTGTTGGGTACTCATATACAAACATTCAATCACAACTTGACAGTAGAATAACACCAGAAGCTGGAATATCATATCGTGGTTTTCATTTGACATACGGTTACAATATTCCATTATCAAATTATACCGACAACTATACAAACTCAAACAGAATAGCTTTACGTTTTTGGGGCTGGTAGAAATCTTGTAGACACGTAAGCAACGTTTAAACTAAATGGGCGCAACTAAGCTATAACAGCACCTAAAACTTATGCGGGCGACATCAAAGCATTTGCAAATTCAAGGTCGCTCCGCGAAACATATTTTCATTTTGCAAATGCCTAGAAACATAGTATCTTTATTTAAACGTTTCGGTAGACAAGTGTTCCAAAACCGCACAAGTTCTAGCTGCAAAACGTTATAGCCAATTTTTACGGACAGACAACAAATAGACAATATGAAAAGAATCGCAATATTAATAGGAAGTCCTGGGACACCATATTTAAATGGAGTGCCAAAGGACATTGAAAATATTAAAAAGTATTTAAAATCATCAAATGGTGGTGGTTGGACTACGACCGAAATCAAAGAAACCGTTCTTAATCCAAGTGTTAAAGACACTTTATCACTTCTCGACAATATAAATAATGCGGACTTCGCCTTTGTTTACTATTCAGGACATGGTTTTACTGGTTCAGACAATAGAGGAAAAATAAATATAAATTCTAATGAAGTTCTAAACATTTCAGACCTTGCAAATAGATGCAAAAAACAAGTAACAATAATAGACGCGTGCCGAGGCTACGAAGCAATGTCAGGTTTTGACGGACTCTCTGAACAAGTTACATTTTCCTTTGACACTTCAAATATTGAGGATTCAAAAGCAGTGTTTAATGACTATTTAAATTATTGTAAGGACGGGAGAGTTTTATTATTTGCTTCACAAAAGGGAGAAAATGCACAAGACACAAGTTCAGGCGGAATATTTTCTACTAATATTTTAAGGTCTGCAAAATATTTAATTGACAAATCGACAAATCCTATTGTTAACGTGCATTCTGTTTTCAATCAAGCAAAAGAACTGACTAAAAATTATCATACACCACATATTGAATTTACAATTAAGGACGCTTTAAATTTCCCTTTCGGAATTAAGCCCAAAAGACTTGAAAAAAGTGCTATTAAAAAAAGTTCAGAAGACAACACAAACGCTCTTGCTGGCGTTCTTGCAGTTGTAGGAATTGCATTACTTATTGGTGCTATATTTTCAGACAATAAAAAGAAATAAAAAACTGGCTATAACAGCACCTTTGCGTCAGCGGGCAGAAGTATAAGTTTTTTGCTTGTAATTTTGCCTGCTTCGCAGAAAGTTGTATTTTCATACAAGCAAAAAAAGAGGCAGCATTTCGGCTACTAATTTAGTTTTGTGGGTTTAGACAGTTTAGTGTTCCAAAGCCCGCCGAACGTAAAGCTGCAAAACGTTGACGGCAAGTAGGCGGACAATTCCATAAGACAAAAAACATATATTTGACGAATAAACATTAAGACATGGCAAAATTCTTAGAAGGCAACGAGCTCAATTCTGAAATTGGAAAAATATTTAAAAACGCTGACTATAAGCTCATACTTATTTCGCCTTACATTAAGTTGCATCATCGTTATGCTGACGAGCTAAAAGCAAAAGCATATAATGACAAACTTGAAATAATTGTTGTCTTTGGTAAAAATGAAAAGGACATAACAAAAAGCTTGACGGCCGAAGATCTCGAATTCTTTAAGCAATTTCCGGACATTGAAATAAGATACGAAAAAAGACTTCACGCTAAGTTCTACGCCAATGAAAGTTCGCAAATATTGACGTCTATGAATCTTTATGACTTCTCGCAAGATCAGAACATTGAAGTTGGCGTAAAAACTGAATTTAGTTTGCTAGGTAATTTAGCAAGCAAGTTGATTTCTAGCGACAGCAACGTTGACCAAGACGCGTGGACTTATTTCCTTAAAGTAATTGAACATAGTGATCTTCTATTCAAAAATACGCCTGAGTATGAAAGTGGACTTTTGGGTTTGACCAAAAAGTATAAAGGTATTAAGAATGAGGTTGACAAAATAACCGAGCATTTTTCAAAGACTGTTTCTACAAAGACTTCGACCTATAAAACTACTTCTCCCAAGACCTCTGTTTCTGATAACATATGCGGCTATTGCATTCGGACATGCGAAAAAATTGAGTTTAATATTCAAAAACCTTATTCCGACAAAGCATATAAAAGTTGGGCACAATATAAAAACCCAAACTACAAAGAAAAATTTTGCCACAAAACAGGTAAGCCATCTGACGGCAAAACTTCTATGGCAAATCCAATTCTATAGGCGAATACCGAAAGAAAATGGTATGCGCCCAATATACCCAAAACAGCACATACTTCCAATTTTTTGCCTGTTAGCACTCAAATGCGTAACTTAACAAAGAAAAAAACTTTGAGTATCTTCAAACAGTTAATGTTAATGGGCCAATTGCTTCAAAATAGTTTATACATTATTATTAAAACTTCTCGAACATATCCGAACTTTCTCGAACCTATCCGCATTCTTATAGGGACTTTTTGAGATAATAAAATCCAACAAAAACCATTACGAGTTGGTCAAAACTAATTTGGGATTGTAAAGAATAATGCAGGCCAAATATTGGTATATGCTAGTATATATTGGGTATATATTCTTGGTACATTTGTACAAATAAAGAGTCAAAAATATTCTGAAATTTTAGACTAAAATTTGAAGAAAATTTTTCTGGAGGGATTAGTCATATTAGTGGAAGTTATATTTTTTTTAGCTCCTTAAATTACAGGTGGTATAAAATCGGTTGCTTCATTCTCAAATACTTTTATTTCTCCGCCTTCATAAATTGCCACAACAGTCTTTTTATTTGTTTTTGTTTTAGTTCGGAGTAATAGAATTAAGTCAACAATTTCAGTTTTATTCACCCAATTGAATTTAATTTCATGAGGCTCAAATGCCCTTAACGTTGTTAAAATTTCACCGGTTTTTAGAATATTTACCACCTCAACATGTCTCTTGTCCAAAGGCAATAAATATTGTTTCAAATTTTCTTTCATTCAAATGGTTCTATTAAATTTTACAAATAAAATTAGCACGTTTAACAATTTAATAGTAGGTATATTTTCTAATTTTATAAACAATTAAATATTAAAAGCAATTCACAGTTCAATCGAAATACTCGAATTATTTTTTCATGTTTTAAATAGCTTTAATTTTGGTTAAAACTTTAACCATATCGTTTTTACGTTTTAATTTCTATATTTACTAGACCAATATTTTTACTATGCCTCCTCCAAGCGAAGCTGCCTTGCGTTATGCCATAATCGATCGTTGTTTAACGAATTTGTATAAACCATTCCCAACCATGAATGATTTAAAATACACGATTGAACGCGAACTTAAAACATCTGTTTCGACTGCTACGATTCAAAAAGATATTGCGCAAATGAAAAAAGGAGAAGATGAAGATGGATACAACGCACCAATCAAATTTAAGCGCTCCAACCAAGGTTATTATTACGATTTAGAAAAGTATCCAAATTTCACGATTCGTTCATTAGGCTTAAATGAAAAAGAATCTGAAGCTATTGAATTAGCTGCTAGTGTTCTTCAACAATTTAAAGGTATAAAAGTAAACGATACGTATAATCATGCCATTGATAAATTATATTCGTCACTCAATATTAAAAAATCGGATAAAGATAAATCGTTAACCAATGCCATTCAGCCAGAGGAAACAACTTACATGCAAGGGATGGAGCATTTTGAGAATTTGGTTAAAAGTATTAAGAAAAAAATACCCGTTTCGTTTATACATTATTCCTACGATAAAAAATTATTTAAATCAATCATCATTCATCCCTATTTGATGAAAGAGAGCAATAAGCGTTGGTATTTGGTTGGTTATTCGGAAGAGCATAAAGAAGTGCGTTATTTTGGTTTAGATCGTATTTATGATCCCATCCTTATTGACAGAGAATTTATAGAGCATCATGGTAAAGATTTACGTAGTTTATTTGACACTAAAATTGGATTAACAAACATCCATTCTCAAAAAAATAAAAATGAGCCTCAAGAAATTGTATTGTGGGTTAGCAGAAAGATGGCGAATTACATTAAATCTATGCCATTGCATAAATCACAAACGCATGAAGAATACAATGGCTATGGAGACATTATGGTATCTATAACCCTTGTGCCAACTTTTGAATTGGTAGCCATGATTTTATCTTATGGCAAACACATTGAATTAATTTCTCCGCAATGGTTAAGAAAAGAAATTGAAGATGAATTGGAAGCATCTGTTTTAAAGTATAAACGAAAAAAACATCATGGCTAAAGTAAAAAATCCATCTGAAAATAAAACACCGACAAAGACGTTACCTGGATTTATTATTTCAAATCCAACGCATAAGCCTTTTAGGAATGTCAATAATAATTTGCAATTGTTGCGTATCACAATTACAAAAAACGAAACGAAAGTTGATTTTGGATACCAAGCAACCAGTTATTATACGAATGGAGGTTGGATTAAAATTAGTCCAAAAACATTCATTAGACTGAAAGGAAGCAATCAAAAATTAGTATTGACTAATGCGACTAACATACCTTACGGTCCTGAAAAATTGCATTTCAATTCAAGTATTGAGTGGCGCTATTTTTCATTACATTTTCCTTCTTTATTAGATTTAAGAGACAGTAAAAAATCTTTGATGTTTGAATCAACATCATTAGCAGTTGATGCCATTGATTTGATTGAAGCTGAGAATGGAACCGAAAATGATTTTAATTTTTACGACATTCAATTGAATGATGAAACGAAAAAATCGATGATCTATTGATTTAGATTATTTATTTGAAAATGGTAATTATCCTCATCATTTGTTATTTCTATTGAAACAAACTTACTCGTTGTAAAATAATTTCTTTGTATTGAAGTTTGTTTTTTTTATTTAAAAAAGATGCATCAATAAGCGAGAGAGCTTTTGGTAACCAAGTGTTCAGTTTGGTATAAACTGAATGTATTTGTTTGTTATTTAATTTTAAAACTACACCAAACCTATCAAAATAGTTTTTATTTAAATTTTTCTTTTTACCACCAAGCAATAGAGCCGTTTCATCTTTGTCTTTAGGTAGAATGATATTTACATTTATCAAATCGTATGCTGGTGATAATGTCCATCCTATATCAGAAAGTATCATGGAAAAGTTTTTTAAATGCATATCGTTATTACCTATAATAAAATTGAATAGGGCGAGTTCAAAAAAACGAAGTTTATCCATCAACGTATTAATTGATAATTCACCAATTGTTTTACCAAGATTTTCCATTGTTCCTAAATACTTGTCTTCCAATTCTAATATTTGCAAAAAATCAATCATATGAATTTTTGATTTATTTTTTTTTCGATCAATTCTACTTGTTATGTAGCACAATTCACCTGATGCCAATCGAATCATATTATTGGGAACAACATTTATTTTAAACAGTTCGGCTAATTTCATCGACAGGTGCTCGTTTTCAGGCATTTGTTCGTATTGTGCATTTTGTGGTTTTAAAATATATAAACCTTCTAATGCGTCCATAATAGTTAAACGACCATCTTTTCCATCCTCTAAATTGTTTTTAATCCAACCTAAAGACAACTTCGGCTGAACGCCAGGAACCGTTACAGACAGTTCAACGGCTTGCTTTGCTAATTTAGTCATATCTTTTAATCGATAAGGTAGAGTAGGAGCTAGTTTCGTTCCGAAGAACGATTTTATACAAGTTGGATGATAATCACCATGACCATCTATGTCTTTATAACAGTATAAACACTTAGCCATTACTATTCAATGTTATAGGATGAACACTTACAGCGCCAATGGCATTTTTACAGCAGGCTAACAATAATCCCATCCGATCGTTTTTATTTATTTTCCAACTTTCTGTTGCGATATTTAAGAGCCAACCTTCCGGAATCAATCCGTCAAAAAAAGCAAATAGTCTTTTACTTACATAAGCTTGTGATCTAACGGGCATTTGAAAAGTAATGAATAAACTAGGATGATTTTTGATATAGTTTTCATCATATATAAATTCATACTCGCCGGTATCTAACTCTTTTAAAATACCTGCAAGAATGTTGTTATATTTTATAATAGCTTGTCGCATATTTATTTATCATTTACTGGGCCTAGAACCTGACCAAACATTTTTAATACATGATTTACTTTTGATAAACTTAAGTTATCTTTGCCTTGTTCTATTTTTCTAATAACCGTTAATGCTACGCCAGCTTTTTCAGCAAACTCTTCTTGTGTAAGCTTTAATAGTTTTCTTCTTTTTTTTACAAAGTCTGATATTAAATTCATTTTATATGCTTTTGAATATAAAAGTAGAGAAAATTATTTAATTATATGCAATTGAATATAAAAAATATAATTTATTTAATGTTATATCTATTTGCATACAATACTATTTGTAGTCTTATCACTTTCTGCTTTTATTTTATTAAAAATCAATTAGTTAAGCAACTAATTGATTTTTTTTTATCTTTTTAAAGTAAACCGCATAAACAATCTGTTTAACTGCGTTTAATTTTGAACCAGAAATGAAAACAGTATTTAACCTTAAACATCAGCACAACATGAAAACAACACAAACAACATTTATCATTGAACAAATTCTAATTATAGTTGGCATCAATTACCTTATGCTAATAAGCGAAGGGTTTTTGTTTAAAGAGCATTGGAAACCTACTTTTATTTTTGCACTTACATTTTTTAATGTCGGAACTTTAATTTCTTTATACCTAACGTTTACAGATAAATCGTTTTCCATATTGAAAGAAATCTTCTTGTTTAATTTTAATTTGGTTATTTATTTAAGCTTTGTGAGCTTGTTGGTTTATCACAACAGTAAAGTGAGGGCACATGTAAATTTCTTTCATACCACTTTAGGCCTTCTAACACTTTTTTTTGCTGTCGTTTTTTTGTTCGAAACAGTTACATCTTACAAAACATTTAAAACAGCAAAATACCTTCAAAAATAAATTCATACTCAAAATTACTTAAACCTTATATAATGAAAACAGTTAAAGAAATACTAATAGATACATCTTCGTCGATGGCTGATATGCTTAATGGAAAAAAACGAAAAATAGATCTAGCTAAAGAAATTTTATTAGATAAAATTTTACCACACATTAGTTCGGCCGATAAAGTAAGTATTCGTTTGTTTGGCGGCTCATGTGCTATGCTTGGCGCTTTAGAAAATATTCCGAAAGGAAAATTTAAACTATTACGTGATTTTATTTTAAATGATATTCCTGAACCAAAAGGTTCTACGCCATTAGCATTAGCAATTACAACTGCTGTTGATAATTTGAAGAATGAACCAAAAGCAGAAAGAGAAATTTATTTAGTGACAGATGGCCAAGAAACCTGCGGAGGTAATGTGAATAGTGCTGCTGATTATGCCGCAAGTAATGGCATTCGTTGTAAAATTCACATCATTAGTATTGGCGATTTAACGGCTGGAGCAAAAGCCCAATTTGATTATTTAACGCATTGCACTGGTGGAAAAAATTTAAACTTAACAGCAACAGCTAATAATGCTTTATGGTTTGATAAGGAAATAGAAAGTTTTTTAAGTCCTCATCCATCCTACGATGAAGTTGCTTTACAAATTAAAAGAAATAATCCTGAAGCTTTTCAAAACTTGATGCAATTAGATTTAGATAGTTTTTGTAATACGATTGATATTGATTTTATTGGAAATAAAGCTCACTATCGTAAATCTGAAATTTTGTCGATAAGAGATTTTGTTCAATACACAAAATCGGAAGTGAATTATATACCAGGTAGGGAAGGCGCAACCTGTCAAAAATTATTGATTGTTGAATTTTATAATGATGACAAGGGATTAACGAATTTAATTGAAGCCTTGCAACACGTTGAAAATTGTGGAATACAAAATAAAGAAGTGTTGATTCTCATGAATAAATGGGATGACGATTATTATGCTCACTATTTCAAATCATGGGTCAAACAGTTTAAAACAAAAGGAGTAGAAAGAGTTTGTATGAAGTTGGATGGCTTTAAATCTTACAAGGAATTATAAAACATAAACTAACAATAACTAAAGAATAAAAACACCATGACAAAAAAAACACAACCAACCGACGACGCTTCATTTAGAGATTATTTAAATGCATTATGCCATAACACATTGTTTGAACACGCAAGAGAAACCATTCTTCCAGACATCATCATTGAAATCATGTTACGTTACAAAAACCTATATCAGGATTACATATTCCTATTAGCCGAGCTAGGAATTGACATCGATTCAGAAAATAAGGCCGCTTTAAAAGATACACTTGAAACTGAGTTAAATAATATCGATGAAAATGACATGAAAGAAATCATGCTTCAATTGTTTTCTAAAAAATTAGTTATTGATATGATTCTTGAATGCACTGATCAATATGCTAGAGAAGACATCATTTATAACCAAAATTATTGGAACGAAGGCGTTGATTTGAAACTTAACTTAAACTAACATAAATAAACAAAACCTATGGAAACCTTACTCATCATCCTCATTGCTTTAGCCATTCTAAACATCATTTTAGTTTTTGTATTTAAAGCCAAACCAAATACGCAAAACCAAGAGCTCATTTTAAAAATGGATACTTTGGATAAAAGCCTTCAAAAAATAGAATACAGTTTAAAAGACGATTTTAGATTTAATCGCGAGGAAAATGCTGTGCTCGCTAAAGACAATAGAAACGAACTAAACACCACACTGAAAGATCTTAAAAAAGAAGTGGTTGACACCTTAAAAGAACTGAATGAAAAGGCTCAAAAAGACAATACTTTGATGCGCGACTCGATGGTAAATTCCTTTAAAGGCTTTGAAGAAAGCTTTGATAAAAATGTGCGCTCCTTTAATGATTTGCAACGTGATAAGTTTAATGAGTTAAACGACAAACAAAATAAATTAGTAGAAGGCACTGAAAAAAAGTTGGAAGCCATTAGAGTAACTGTTGAAGAAAAATTAGAAAAAACATTGAGCGAACGCCTTGGCCAAAGTTTTGAAACCGTTGGTAAACAATTGATAGAAGTACAAAAAGGCTTAGGCGAAATGCAAACTTTAGCACAAGATGTAGGCGGATTAAAAAAAGTATTATGCAATGTAAAAATGCGCGGTGGAATAGGCGAGGTGCAATTAGCCATGTTGTTAGAACAAGTTTTAGCACCTGAACAATACGACGCCAATGTAAAAACAAAAGAAGGCAGTGCTGATTTAGTGGAGTTTGCCATTAAATTACCAGGCCGCGATGAAGAAAACTCATGCGTGTGGTTACCAGTAGATGCTAAATTTCCGAAAGATGTTTACGAACAATTACAAACCGCTTATGACCTAGGCAATTTGCCTGCCATTGAAACAGCCCAAAAGAATTTAGAAAATACCATTAAACGCATGGCAAAGGACATACACGATAAATACATTGACCCGCCAAACACAACCGATTTTGGAATTATGTTTTTACCTTTTGAAGGCATTTATGCTGAAGTAGTGCGTAAAGCCAGTTTATTAGAAGACTTACAACGCAACTATAAAATCATTGTAACAGGCCCTACGACTTTAGCAGCTATTTTAAACAGTTTACAGATGGGCTTTAAAACTCTTGCCATTCAAAAACGCAGTGGCGAAGTATGGAAAGTATTAGGTGCTGTAAAGAAAGAATTTGAAAATTTTGGCGGCTTGATGCAAAAAGCCCAAGGCAACATACAAACTGGTTTAAACCAATTAGATGATGTGATTGGAAAGCGCTCGCGTGCCATACAAAGAACTCTTAAAAATATTGAAACAGCCACGCAAGCTGATACCAATTTGATACTACCAGAAAGTGATGATGTGAATGAGGAGGGGTAATAAAACGTTGTCTATCATATTTCTAAATAATTTTTCATTTTTAATTTGGAAAGCACAGCATACCAAATTACATTTAACAAGAACAAGTTTTTTTAAAAAAATAATGATTG
>JBIISW010000084.1:0-11354 GCA_044340865.1 Bacteroidia bacterium
AATAGAACTGTAGAATTAACAGATCTAGATCCAGGTTTTGCTAAGAACTTTGGTTATAATCCAGTTGAAAATCCAACCAATTTGAGAGGAAAAAATAAACATAGAGATTCTTATATGACCTTAAATATAAGTTATAGTTATGTATTAAGAGGTAAACCTAGCTTTTATAAAGGATATTATAAAAGCACAACCGGAGGTTTCTTTGGTAGGCCAGGTAAATCCAGAAAAGTTAGAGCTAAATTCTAATTGGATATGATTTCTATTCTACTTTTTAATTTTAGGTCCTTTTCTACTTTTATTAAATTTGTGATACTAAAACACATTACAATTACAGCCTGAATCATTATTCCAATTCCTAGGCCTTTCCAAAACTGAGAAGCCGTATTTTTTGTTTTTACCACCAACAAAAAACCAAATACCAGCGAGACAATCGAAATTACTGGCAAAACATGGTGAAATAACACTGTAGAATGATTTAATCCAATACTAATTAAAAAAATACCACCAATAAAAAAAGAAATTGCTATACCTTTAAATAGCGCATATTTTATAATAAATCGAAAAAGTAATCCTAGTAAAATAGAAATAAATCCAAGTCCAAACGCAATCACACGTATCATGTTTTCTTCTTGAATAGAGTGATGCACAAAATCAAATTCCATAATACAAGTTTATACAAATAAGTCTAAATAAAAAACAACCACCACAAGAGACATGTATTATATCAAAAATGGTATCTTTGTATCCAATGAAAACAAAAACTCTCAAAAAAAACAGCGTCAATGTAGTAACATTAGGTTGCAGTAAAAATATAGTAGATAGTGAAGTATTAATGGGACAATTAAAGGCAAATAACTTTAATGTGGAGCATGAAAGCGAAAATGATAGTCATAATATTGTGATAATTAATACATGTGGATTTGTTGAAAATGCAAAACAAGAAAGTATTGATACGATATTGAGATACGTTGAAGCTAAAAAAGATGGTTCTATCGAAAAGCTATATGTAACTGGTTGTTTGAGCGAACGCTATAAAGCTGATTTAGAAAAAGAAATTCCAGATGTAGATGCATACTTTGGTACACGCGAACTTCCAAAGATTTTAAAAACCCTGAAAGCAGATTATAAAAAAGAATTAGTCGGAGAACGTTTATTAACAACACCAAATCATTTTGCCTATTTTAAAATAAGTGAAGGTTGCGATAGACCATGCAGTTTTTGTGCTATTCCTTTAATGCGTGGAAAACACATTTCGGAACCCATTGAACAATTAGTACAGAGAGCCAAATTACTTGCTACTAAAGGCACTCGCGAATTATTATTGATTGCACAAGATTTAACGTATTATGGATTAGACATTTATAAAAAACGTGAATTGGCTAATTTAGTAGATCAATTAAGTGATGTAGAAGGAATTGATTGGATTCGATTGCATTATGCGTTTCCAAGTGGATTCCCAATGGATGTATTAGATGTGATGAATAAAAGAAGTAATGTATGTAATTACCTTGATATGCCACTCCAACATATTACAGATAACATGCTTACAAGTATGCGTCGCGGTATCACAAAACAAAAAACAATTGATACTGTCAATGCAATTAGAGATAAAGTACCTGGCATTGCTCTTAGAACAACTTTAATTGCAGGCTATCCAGGTGAAACAGAAAAAGATCATCAAGAAATGCTGCAATGGGTGAGCGATTCTAAATTTGAACGATTAGGAATTTTCACTTACTCACACGAAGAAAATACGCACGCACATTTATTAAAAGATAACGTTAAAGAAAAAGTAAAAAAAGAACGCGCTGACGCCGTGATGAAAATTCAACAAGAAATTTCATACAAATTAAATCAGGAAAAAATTGGAAAAACATATAACGTGTTATTCGACAGAAAAGAAAACGATTATTTTGTAGGTAGAACAGAATTTGATAGCCCAGATGTAGACAATGAAGTGCTTGTAAAAGCTACTGACACCAACTACATTCGTATTGGAGATTTTGCAAAGGTGAAAATAAACGATGCCAGCGATTTTGATTTGTATGGCGATTTAGTTTAATAAATAACTTATTATTATAAAAAAACCTGTTATAAAACTTAACAGGTTTTTTTTATTTCGCACAAACTCTATTTCGTTATGGTTTATTTAAACGGGATCCGCATCAATGTGTAAACGATACAAACTTGATTTGTTATTATATTGTAAGGTATCAATTTCTTGTTTTAAAATATTACGCACTTGAGTCGGTGAATAATCTCTATTTATTTTTAGTAAAATGCGCTTGTGGTATTGATCTTTTATTTTTGCAACTAACGGAAATTCAGGTCCAAGCATCATGCCACCAAACAATGGTTTGAGTTGAACACCTAATTGATTACAAATATCATTCGCTACATTACTGTCTTTACTTACAACTGACAATTCAATCACACGCGTGAAAGGTGGATAATTAAATTGTTGTCTTTCGTTGATTTGAGATTGATAAAATTGCGGGAAATTATTTTCAATCACTTGCTTAATCACATCGTGTTCAGGTTGATTAGTTTGAATGTAAACCGTTCCAACTTTATCCTTACGCCCTGCTCTACCGCTTACTTGAACAATTAATTGATAGGCCTTTTCAAACGATCTGAAATCAGGAAAGTTTAAAACACTATCAACATTTAAAACACCAACTACACTGACATTGTCAAAATCCAAACCTTTTGTTACCATTTGAGTTCCAACTAAAATATCAACGTTGCCCAATTCAAATTCATCAATCAATTGCTTATAAGCATATTTACTGCGTGTTGTATCCAAATCCATACGCGCTACCTTTGCTGTTGGAAATAATAATTCGATTTCTTCTTCAATTTTTTCCGTACCAAATCCTTTGTATTTCAATTGATTGTTTCCGCAAGCATTGCAACTTGTTGGCGGTGCAATACTATACCCACAATAATGACAACTTAATTTATTTGTTTGCTTATGGTATATTAAGGAAACGTCGCAATGTGTGCACATCGGTATCCAATGGCAACTTGCACATTCGGTATAAGGAGCAAAACCTCTTCTGTTTTGAAACAAAATAATTTGTTCTTTCTTCGCTAAAGCTTGATTAATAGCATTAACTAACTGATGCGAAAAAATAGATTTATTTTGTTGCTCTTGGGTTTCTTTTTTCAAATCGCATACAATTGTTTTCGGCAACTGTGCATTTCCAAAACGCTGCGAAATTCTAACTAAACCAAACTTACCTTGCAAGGCATTATAATAGGTTTCGAAAGATGGTGTAGCGGTACCTAACACTACTTTTGCTTGATGCAGATTTGCTAAATACATGGCTGCATCTCTGGCATGATAACGTGGGGCAGGATCTTGTTGTTTATAAGAATTATCATGCTCTTCATCAATAATAATTAAACCTAAATTATTAAATGGTAAAAATAAAGCGGAGCGCGTTCCTAATACAATATTAAACTGTTTTGAATCAGATGAACTACTATGTTCGTTAAGAATCGAATTCCAAATTTCGACCCGTTCGTTTTCACTAAATTTTGAATGGTAAATACCTACTGAATTACCAAATATAGAGCGAATACGTCCAATTAACTGCGTAGTTAAAGCTATTTCGGGAACCAAATACAATACTTGCTTACCTTGCTCAATTGTTTTATGAATGAGTTCGGCATACATTTCTGTTTTACCACTTCCCGTAACACCGTGCAACAACACGGCTTGCTTCTCTTTAAATAACTGTTCGATTTCGGCTACCGCTTTTTGCTGAAATTCATTCAAGTATTTTTTCGTTTTATCTTTATGTTCAAAAACCAAACGACTCGTTTCAATTTCTGTTTCTGTAAAAATATTTTTTTTAACCAAGCCATTAATAACACTTGTATCAAAATGTTTCAGCAATATGGCTTTTTTAACATAGCCCGTTTGTTTTGCATCACTATCTGTCTTTAATAAATTTAAAACACATAATAATACTTCTGCTTGCTTAAATGCTTTTTTTTCTAAAGTATCTAAGGTTACTTTCAACTCTGCTTGATTAGTTAACAAATCAGCGTTAACACCAATGTAATTAACTAGTTTAGGCTTATATTTATCTTTTATTTCCTCATAAATAACAATAGCTCCTTTTTTTATTAAACGATTAATAAATTTTTGAACCATTTTTACTTCTAAAATTTTAGCTACATCATCAAAACTTAAAGAACTATTTATTTGCAAAGCTTCCAAAACTTGATGTTCTTTCTCAGTAAAATCGGTATAATCTGTTTCATCCAAACTAAATTCTGGATTTAACGTAATATGAGATGTGCTGCTTAATTTTAATCCACTGGGCAATGCTGCATTTAATACATCACCTGGATTACATAAATAATACTGACAAATCCAATCCCACAATTGCAAATGTTGTTTTGCGATAATTGGATTTTCATCAATAATACTTTCAATATATTTTGCTACATAATTGGCAGGAGCTGTTTGGTGAATGTTATAAATAATAGCTGTGTAAAATTTCGATTTCCCAAACTGCACAATCACACGCTTTCCAACAGCAATATCATCATTCAACTCTTCAGGTATACGGTAAGTAAACTTGTTTGGAACCGAAAGCGGAACAATCACATCTATGAAATACGTTTGTTTTTCCATTAACTAATAAAAGCCGCTAATAAAACGCCAGCAATCATCGAGGCGATTTTAGCAATGTTGTATTTGTGATTTTCGCTCGTTTCAAACATAATAGCCGTAGATATATGTAAGAAAATACCTATCACTACTGCAAACGATAATTTCACAAATCCATCAATATTTTGGACACCAAATGTATTTAATAAATAACTGATGAAACAACCTAGAGGAGCCATTAATGCAAACCCAATTAATAATAACACCGCTTTGAGCTTAGATGATTTATGCTCTATCAACAAACTCACAAAGGCAATCGCAATTGGAATATTGTGTAATGTAATTCCAAAAATTAAAGATTGTTGAGTGGTTAAAACAGTTTGTGTGTGTGCATCAATCATACCACTTTGATAAATTGGTAAACCTTCTAATAATGAATGTAAATACAAGCCTGTAATCATTCCTAACGGCAAATGGTTTTTGCATGACGATGTATGCGCATGGATATGACCATGCTCAATACCTGCACTAAAATATTCGATAAGAATTTGAATAAAAAAACCAATCAAAATAAAAAAGCCAATCAGTTTTGTATTCGAGTTTTCGTAGCACTCGGGCAACAAATGTGTAACAGAAATGGCAAATAAATATGCCGCACTAAATGCTAATAAAAATCGTAAATATTGAGCTTTAATTTTTAATGATAAAAAAATAATACCTGTTACAAAAACAGGAAAAGCTAAATAAAATGTAAGTTCTAATAAATTCATATTTTTTGTAATACTAAAATTAAACGTGGCGAGGTTTCCAAATCAAATTCGTGAAGATGATAATTACCAAAGGTGTTGATTATTTTTAAATGACTTGCTTCTGCTAATGCTTCGAAATAACTTTTATCAAATAATTTCACACGTTCTTCGAAATGAAAATCTTTACCATCATCTGTAAAATCAATACTTTTAATAACTGTGTTGTTTTCATTCTTTTTTGAAATATGAAATGTAATACCATCAATGGTTTTACTTTCTGTTTCAATTAAATGTTTTTTTACAAACGTTTCATTTAAAAAATCAAAAACAAAATAGCCATTTGGTTTCAATGCTTTTTGAATGGATTTAAACACAATAGCGTCATCACTTTGTTTGTCAAAATATCCAAAACTTGTAAAAACATTAAAAACAGCATCAAAATAATTAGTGCGAAAAAGCTGGCGCATATCGTGTGTGTAAAATGCTAGAGAATCATTTGCTTGTTTATTCGCTTCAATAATACTTTGCTCTGATAAATCTGTACCAATAACTTGAAATCCTTTTTTATTTAAATAGATACTGTGTCGGCCTTTTCCGCAGCACAAATCCCAACACATTGCATCTTCTTTTAATTGTAAATGGTTTATCATATTATCCATAAACAATGAAGCTTCCGAATAATCTCTGTGTTTATATAAAGTATGGTAATACGTTGTATCAAACCATGTTTTAAACCAATTTTCTTGCATAGTAAACAAAGTTATTAAAAGCTAATGGATAAACAAATTTGATAGTCATAATAATTTTACAAAATAAATTTGCTGTTAAAACCATTGATTTTATTGATATTTTGAATAATGCTACAAAATATAGCAACCAAGTGCTTGAATTTACTTTTACATTTGTGAAGAAGTTAGAGCAATTGTTATTAAAATGAAAACAAACCCTAACGATTAAACGTGTAACTTAAAAACATATAATATATCATGGCAAAAAAATCAGAAGAATCAACAGAGAATTTAGAAAGAAAAACAGTTGCAGGCGAAAAATTAAAAGCCTTACAATTAACACTTGATAAATTAGAAAAAACATATGGTAAAGGTACCATCATGAAATTGGGTGATACCGTTGTTGAACCAATGGATTCTATTTCCACAGGATCTTTAGGTTTAAACATTGCTTTAGGAATTGGTGGTTTACCTCGTGGAAGAGTTGTAGAAATTTACGGACCTGAATCGTCTGGTAAAACAACCTTAGCCATTCATGCCATTGCAAGTGTGCAACGTGCTGGTGGTATTGCTGCTATTGTAGATGCGGAGCATGCGTTTGATCGTTTTTATGCCGAAAAATTAGGTGTTGATACAAAAAGTTTATTAATATCTCAACCTGATAATGGCGAACAAGCTCTAGAAATTGCAGATAATTTAATTCGTTCGGGAGCTGTTGACTTAGTGGTGATTGACTCGGTAGCGGCATTAACTCCAAAAGCTGAAATTGAAGGTGAAATGGGCGATAGCAGAATGGGTTTACAAGCTCGTTTGATGAGTCAAGCATTGCGTAAATTAACAGGTGCCATTAATAAAACTGGATGTTGCTGTATTTTCATTAACCAATTGCGCGAAAAAATTGGTGTGATGTTTGGTAATCCTGAAACCACAACAGGTGGTAACGCTTTAAAATTTTATGCTTCCGTACGATTAGATATCAGAAGAATAAGTCAGATTAAAGATGGCGATGTAGTAACAGGAAACAGAACACGCGTGAAGGTTATTAAAAATAAGTTAGCACCTCCGTTTCGTATGGCTGAATTTGATATTGTATTTGGAGAAGGTATCAGTAAAGTTGGCGAGATCATTGATATTGGCGTTGATAAAGGTATTATCAAAAAAAGCGGTTCATGGTTTAGTTACGATGAAACAAAATTAGGTCAAGGAAGAGATTCAGTAAAATCTATCTTTGCTGAAAACCCAGATTTAGCTCAAGAAATTGAAGATAAAATTATTGCTGTATTAAAAGAAGAAGCTGAAAACGCTTAATAAACTTCTTATCATACACTCAAAAAACTCCTGCCCTTGGCGCAAATTAAAACAGTTTATAACCTGTGGAATTAGTGAAAAGGGCAGGAACCAAATTGTAAAATAAAAAAAGCAGAAGATGTCTCTTCTGCTTTTTTAATAACTAAATTAATTTAAAACCGTAAATTCAATTTAAATTAAATAGCTTTGATAAAACACTAAAATCATGAAACCTATTTTCATATTCACCATCTCACTTTTATCCATTTTTTTAATGACATCCTGCGACAGCATGGAAGTTAAAAATGAGGATGATACACTTATCTTAAATAAAACAGATGCTTTGGTAGTGCTTTCTGAGGATGAAACTGATACAGAAAACCCAACACCAGAACAATACAACAATACCAAAGGAATTAATGCAAACGGAACACTCATTACACATTTTGATTGCCCAGATAGTCGTTTTTTCCCACCTGTTGATTTAAAAAAATGGAATCAAGTTCCAGTTGTTAATGGCCGTTTTCCTTCGTATGCAGAAACGATGAATGGAACATCTATTCATCATTACGGCGAAAAGAAAAATCCTTTAATTAAACCTTATTCAATGATGTTGCCTAAGCTAGCTTACTTAAAAACATCTCCTAAAAAAAATAATTTAGTCATTGTGATTCAAATAGTGCAAACGGCTCAAGATACGGTTGTTGGTTATCGCTATTTAACAGGCGGTGTGGGTGGTTCTGCATTTCATAATTTTCATTTTTTAACTGAGGATGAAGTAAAAAAAGAAATGTCAAAATAAGATGAGTTCTAACATTTATGTTCATCCCATTACTATTATTGAAAGTGATATTGACGGACAAGGGCATGTTAACAATATCATTTATTTAAAATGGGTGCAAGAAGCTGCCATTGCTCATTGGACAAGTGTTGCCGACATCAACATGCAAGAATCTAATTTTTGGGTAGTGAGTCGACACGAAATTGATTACTTAAAATCTGCCTATCTCGATTCAAAATTGGTAGCAAAAACATGGGTAACAGAACCCAAAGGAGCAAAATCAGAACGCTATGTAACCATCACAGACGCTGAAACAGAAACCGTTTATGCCAACATAAAAACAACTTTTTATTTATTAGATGCCAAAAGTAAACGACCTAAACGCATCGATGCTGAAATTGTGAATGTATTTTCTTAAGTTCTTGTATCTTTGTTATCATGAAAGTTTCGAGCCTAAGCGAATTAAAAAAAGAATTACATGAGTTGCCTCAAAAGCAATTGATGGAATTATGTTTAAGTTTAGCCAAATACAAAAAAGATAATAAAGAATTTTTAGATTATTTATTGTTTCAAGCACATGATAAACAAAGCTTTGTTACGGCGATCAAACAAGAAATTGACGAACATTTCGCGGAACTCAAATTTCAAACCAATTTATATTTTGTAAAAAAAAGTTTGCGCAAATTATTACGCATCCTCACTAAGTATTGTAAATACATGGGAGACAAAGCTTCAGCAACCGATGTGCATATTTATTTTTGCGTTAAACTAAAAGCGTCAAACATACCTTATCATAAAAGTCAGTTATTAATAAATATGTATGAGCAACAGCTAAAAAAAATAAATACGCTGATACTGGGCTTACATGAAGATTTACAGCAAGATTACTTTAATGAATTGCAACAGATTTTATAAATCAGTTTTTCGTTTCACTAAAAGAAAATAATTATTTTCTATGGGCAAGTAACCATATTCATAACAAAAAATATAGTTGTTACCTGTTTTAGTTTTTGTGATTGTTGTGTGGTAATTAAAATTAAACCCTTTATCGATTAATTTTTGTTGTGATACTTTAGCTGTTTCATCTGGCAATAAATCTTCCATTATTTTTCTATTCTTTTTAAGAATCGAATTAATCGTTTTTACATACGCACTACTTAAGCTATTAGCCTTGTTATTAAAGGCATTTCGACACATATCGCTGCAAAATTTTTTATCAGCTCTTCCATGAAAAGATTCGCCACATTCAGCACAGGTTCTTTTTTCCATCGTGCTAGTAGTTAAAAAATTCCTTAGGTATTTCACACACCGGAATTGGATTCATCTTATGCTGATTTGCAGTATTCCTTTGCCTATAAATTGACATCACATTTTTTTGATGGTCATTCAATGTATACGTTTCTTTTTTCTCTATGTACAACATGGCCCACTCTAAATCATCATACGTGGCGCCAATTTGATCTTCATCTGTTCTACCATCAGCAAACAAACCATCCGTTGGCTTTGCATTTAAAAGTAAATCAATCACCCCCACTTCTTTTGCCAAAGCATATACTTGCGATTTCATCAAATCAGCAATCGGACTGATATCAACGCCACCGTCTCCATATTTCGTATAAAATCCAATTCCAAAATCTTCAATTTTATTTCCAGTACCTGCCACCAATAATTTATGATGACCGGCATACGCAAACAAGGTTGTCATTCTTAAACGAGCACGCGTGTTAGCCATCGTTAAAAAATCTTGAATATCATTTTCAAATGTGCTCTCAATCTCTTCAAAAATAGGCGTTAAATTAACCTCAGCAATAGACACATTTTTAAAATGTTGTTGCAACCATTCCATATGTGCTTTGCCTCTATCGTATTCATTTTTCATTTGCCTAATTGGCATCGTTATACAAATAACTTTTTTACCAGTAAGAGCGCACAAAGTGGATGTTAAAGCAGAATCAATACCACCAGAAATACCAACTACAAATCCATCAGTTTTGGATTGATTTGAATAGGATGTAAGCCAATTAACAATATGATTAACAACTAATTTATTTTTCATTGGTATCAAACTTATTTTGTAATGATTTAAGATAACTATTTTCTAATAAAAAAATCTCACCTACTAATTCATAGATGAGATTTTATAAAAATCAATGAATTGTATGTTAGAATAGTATGCCAATATTTAATTGAATTGCGTCGCTAAAAGCACTTTGTTTAGAACGCGCTGGAGCTGTTCCATTATTTACATTTGTTGTAATATTATCAACCATAATATCCGAATAACGTTGGTATTGATTGATAAATCCTCTTAAATAATTAATACTAAAAAATAAAGATGTTGAACCGGATAAATTATACTCAGCACCAATGCCAACATTTAAAGCTAAATTAACTGGGATTAGATCGCCATTTGGTCGTAAATCTTCTATTTTAGAAGTAGAGGTGGCAGCTTCATATTTTGCTAAAGATGAATTATAAGAAACTAAAGCGACTTCATCCGTAGCGTTAAATTTTGTTTGAATCGCTATATTTCCACCAAAAATACCATAATACTTCATGCCCGAAATGTCTTTGGTCATTAATTTCAATAATAGAGGAATTGTTACATATGTTGCTTTTACAGAACGACTTTTAATTTCGTAAAATTTATTAGAGTTTGAAGAAGCTGTAAAACTTGTTGCGCCAGCTCCAAAGTCTATTTGTTTAGAATCAACGTATTCATTGTCTTTATTTAAGACATAACCTTGTGCATTATTTTTATAGGCTTGTTTTCCACCTAACATATCACCACCTATACCAGTTACAAATGAAGCGGTTGAATTGATTCTGAATTCGGTTTGCAATCCAAAACCAAAACCAAAATTTGTACCAGACTTTTCTATGTTTTTATTATCTGATCTGAACCAAGTTGGAGTGGGGGAAATTTTTAAACCAAATCTCACTTTTCTTTCGGCATCCTGAGCCTTCAAAGAAATAACTAACAATAAACTGCTTGAAACTAAAAGTAAAATATTTTTCATCGGGTTTTTAATTTTATAATTTAACATGATAAATGTAATACAAATATAGAAATGAAATCTGTTATAAAACTCGCATCACTCATTTTAATTGTTAAATTTTTGACAGGATGCCAACATCAGCCATTAGATGTGAACACCAGTGAAGTCGTTATGGAACCAATT
>JBIISW010000086.1:0-11321 GCA_044340865.1 Bacteroidia bacterium
CTGCGTTTATTTTCAGCAATAATGATATCGCAAATTTCGGATAAACCTTCTTTTGTAAATATAGTTCCAGTTGGGTTTTGTGGAGAGCATAAAGCTATTAAAGTTGCTTCTTTAATAAAAGGCGCAATATCAGAAGCTCTTGGCATAAAGTTATGTTCGGGCGTAGCTTCAATCACAATGGATTCAGCAAAATTTAAATAAGAATAATGATTGTTGTTCCACGAAGGAACGGCGAAAATGACTTTATCACCAGCATCTACTAATGCTTTGAAAATACTATAAATAAGTGGTCGTGCCCCACCAGCTATTAATATTTCATCGTTTTTGTAATCTAATTCACCTCTTTCTTTTAATAAATTTGATACAGCATTACGTAATTCAAGCATACCATCGGCTGGAGGATAATTGGTTTGATTATCAAAGTAAGCATCAACAATATATTGTTTTAATTCAACTGGAATTGGAAATTCTTTTGGATTAAAATCTCCAATGGTCATATTGTAGATATGTTCTCCTTGTTTTATTTTTTCATTTACTTCTCCAGCAAGTTTTATAATTTCTGAACCAATAATGTTTTCAGCTATTTTAGAAACTTTAGATTTTTGAGTTTGAGTTGCGGTGTTCATACTATTTTTTTTCGAAATTAGAGTTATTGCCTATGAGTTCAAAATAATGTTTAGAACATGATTAATGTTTTAAGTTGAAAAAGAAGTCTTTTTTTTACATGATATTTCAAAATTAATTCTAGTATTTTTTTTAATAAAATGAGTTATTAGATTTTTGAAAATCGTTCAATGAGGTTTCCATTTATCTCTATTCTTTCTATGAACATGGCTTTTGGTCTAACCCAAATGTTATTTGGTTCATCTTGATAGGTTGCTTTATAAACAACCATCTCTTCTAATGTTTCTGAATGCTTAGCAATACCAATAACTTCGTACATATTGCCTTTGTAATGTTTGTATAATCCTAATTCCATTTGTTTAACTTGTATGGTCTGCAATTATGACCCATTTATTTTTTATTTTTTTCCAAAGTAAGGTAAAATGACCACCTACTGGCTTTTCTTTTTTCAGTTCCCATTTTCCTATGATGTAAATATAATTTTTGCCAACTTGAGAGTTTTCTAAAATCGTGAATTTTAATTTTCCCATGGCCTCTTTATTTGGGTATGATTTTTTATAATTGTCTAATGTTTTTTGCCACCCGTAAGTAATGCCTTTACTTCCAATAAATTTCAAACTGTCATTGTTCCAGTAGTAAGTCATAAAGCCATCAATATTCCCATCATTCCATGCTTTTTGCTGAGATTGAAGATGACTTAATACTAATTCAATTTGTTTATTTGTTTGGCCTTTACAATATAAGTTAAGTAGTAAAAAGGTAAAAATTAGATGTTTCATAGCGATGTAAGTTGAACTTAAAATTACAGAAAAAATACAATTTAAAAATTTAATAAATAACATTTTATATTTCATTTTTAATTAACTAAATTTGGATCTCGTTCTTTAACACACTTATTAAGAAAAGCGGAGGGATACGCCCTACGATGCTTTACCAACCCTTTTAGTAATGTTGAGTTTTAAATTTTAAATTTTGAATGATTTTTTTCATTTAACATTCAAAATTCATCATTTAAAATTTCCTAAAGAAGGTGGGAATTCGTCTCATTAAACTGAGAAAAATAAGTCGAAACACATTAGTTAATTTTAATTAAACATACCAACTAATCCCTTTCGGCAAATGCTAAAAGGGATTTTTTATTTTATAAAAACATGAATTCAATACAACAAGAATTAGAAAATAGAGTTTTGGTAATTGACGGCGCAATGGGTAGTCTAATTCAGCAATATAAATTATCTGAAAAAGATTTCAGAAGTAAACGTTTTGCTGACTGGGAAAAAGATTTGCAAGGCAATAACGATTTATTATCGATTACTCAACCACACATTATTAAAACCATTCATAAAGAGTATTTAAAAGCAGGCGCTGATATCATTGAAACCAATACGTTTAGTGGGACTAGCATTGCTATGGCTGATTACGGTATGGAATCTTTGGTGTATGAATTAAACTTTGAATCTGCTAAAATTGCTAAGGAAGCTATTCAAGAATTTTATGCTGAGTTTCCTGAATTTGCACATATTCAAAAATTTGTAGCAGGTGCAATGGGGCCAACCAATCGTACTTTATCATTATCACCAAATGTAAATGATCCAGGTTTTAGAGCTATAACGTTCGACGAGCTTGTTGAAGCGTACACCGAACAAGTACGCGGACTAATTGATGGTGGCGCTGATGTGTTATTAATTGAAACTATTTTTGATACATTAAATGCTAAGGCTGCTTTATTTGCTATTCAAAATTACTGCGAATCAATTGACCGTAAAATGCCTGTGATGGTTTCAGGAACAATAACTGATGCGAGTGGAAGAACATTATCAGGTCAAACAACGGAAGCGTTTTTAAATTCTGTTTCTCATGTTGATTTATTAAGTGTTGGTTTAAACTGTGCTTTAGGAGCAAAAGATATGCGTCCGTATTTGGAAGAACTTTCTAATAAAGCACCGTTTTATGTTAGTGCTTATCCTAATGCAGGATTACCAAATCAATTTGGCGAATATGATCAGGATGCTCATGAAATGGGACATCAAATTGAAGAGTTTTTAAAAGCGGGCTTTATAAATATAGTTGGTGGATGTTGTGGAACAACTCCAGCACACATTAAACGCATTGCTGAATTAGCAAAAAAAGCAACACCTCGAAAGCGACCTGCTCCAGATTCTTTAATGCATTTAAGTGGTTTAGAACCTGTCACACTTCGCCCTGAAAGTAATTTCATGAATGTGGGTGAACGAACAAATGTAACAGGTTCAAAAAAGTTTTTACGATTAATTAAAGAGGGTAATTACGAGGAAGCCTTAACAATTGCTAAAGATCAAGTAGATGGTGGCGCACAAGTGATTGATGTAAATATGGATGAAGGTATGCTTGATAGCGAACAAGCTATGACTACCTTTTTAAATTTAATTGCATCTGAACCAGATATTTCTCGTGTGCCAATCATGATTGACTCAAGTAAATGGAGCGTGATTGAAGCAGGTTTAAAATGCGTACAAGGAAAAGCAATCGTTAATTCAATTTCTTTAAAAGAAGGTGAAGAAAAATTTATAGAACAAGCTCATAAAATAAAACAATATGGTGCAGCCGTTATTGTGATGGCATTTGATGAAGTAGGGCAGGCTGATACATTTGAACGAAGAAAAGAAATTTGTAAACGTGCTTATGACGTATTAGTTGATAAAGTTCATTTCCCTGCTCAAGATATAATTTTCGATCCTAATATTTTTCCTGTTGCAACAGGCATGGAAGAGCATCGTTTAAACGCCCTTGATTTTTTTAATTCAACGAAATGGATAAAAGAAAATTTACCTCATGCCAAAGTTAGTGGTGGAGTAAGTAATGTTTCTTTTTCGTTTAGAGGAAATGATCATGTGCGTGAAGCTATTCATTCAGCATTTTTATTTCATGCTATCAAAGCAGGAATGGATATGGGAATTGTGAATCCATCTCAATTAGTTATTTATGATGACATTGATAAGACCCTTTTAGAATTAGTTGAAGATGTTTTGTTAAACAGAAGAGACGATGCTACAGAACGGTTAGTGGATCACGCTGAATCATTGAAAGGAATTGTAAAAGGAAAGACTGAAAAAGATGAAGCTTGGCGAAAGGGTAGTGTGGAAGAGCGTTTAAGTTATGCTTTAGTAAAAGGATTAGTTGAATACATTGATGATGACACTGAAGAAGCTCGTCAGAAATTAGGAAGACCTTTACATGTTATTGAAGGTCCGTTAATGGATGGAATGAACATTGTTGGAGATTTATTTGGTGCAGGAAAAATGTTTTTACCACAAGTTGTAAAAAGTGCTCGTGTGATGAAAAAAGCAGTGGCTTATTTAGAGCCATACCTTTTAAAAGAAAAAGAAGATAACGCAAAAGCTGGTATAGTTGGTGATGGAAGAACAAATGCTGGAAAGATTTTACTAGCAACTGTTAAAGGTGATGTGCACGATATTGGAAAAAACATTGTAGGTGTTGTTTTAGCTTGTAATAATTATGAAATCATAGACTTAGGGGTGATGGTTTCTTGTGAAAAAATATTAAGCGAAGCAAAAAAACATAACGTTGATATAATCGGATTAAGTGGATTAATTACACCATCATTAGACGAGATGGTATATGTTGCAAAAGAAATGGAACGTTTAGGGCTTAAAACACCTTTATTAATTGGTGGTGCCACAACATCTAAAGTTCACACTGCTGTGAAGATTGCACAAAATTATTCAGGACCAGTTATTCATGTCAATGATGCAAGTAAATCAGTTCCTGTGGCAAGTAGTTTGATTTCAAAAGAACATCGTGATTTGTTTATGGCTGAGGTCAATAAAGATTATGACAGGGTGCGAGAACAAAATAAAAATGCGCAGTCGCAAAATAAGTTTATTAGTATGACTGAAGCACGCGAGAATAAATTGTCGATTGATTGGAAAAAAACAGAAATACATAAACCAAATTTTGTTGGTACAAAAGTTTTTGAGGAGTATGATTTAAATGAAATTGCTGAATACATCGACTGGACACCATTTTTCCACAGTTGGGAATTAAAAGGTTCGTATCCAAAAATTTTAAATGATCCTGAGCGTGGAATAGAAGCAACTAAATTATTTAATGATGCACAAAGCATGTTAAACAAATTAATTTCAGAAAAATGGTTAAAAGCAAAAGCAGTTATAGGAATTTATCCAGCAAACACAATAAATGATGATGATATTGAAGTTTTAGATAATACCGAAAAAAAACCACTTTGCACCTTTCATACCATTCGTCAGCAAACAAAAAAACCAGCAGGACAGTATAATATTGCCTTGGCAGATTTTATTAAACCTAAAAACATGAGCCTTGAGTCTATCGATGCTACCGACTATCTTGGAACATTTGCCTTATCAACAGGTTTTGGTATCGACGAGCACGTGGCTCGTTTTGAATCGGATCATGATGATTACAGTGCGATCATGTTGAAAGCTATAGCAGATAGGTTAGCTGAAGCCTTTGCCGAATTGATGCATAAAAAAGTTCGTACAGAAATTTGGGGTTATGCTAGCAATGAAAATTTTAAGAACGAAGATTTAATTAAAGAAGAATACGATGGTATTCGTCCAGCACCAGGTTATCCTGCACAGCCTGATCATACGGAAAAATTAACGATTTGGAAATTATTAGATGTTGAAAAAAACATTGGAATGGCTTTAACAGATAGTTTGGCAATGATACCAACTGCTGCAGTAAGTGGTTTATATTTTTCACATCCACAATCAACGTATTTTGGAATTGGAAAAATCAATAAAGAACAAGTTGAAGATTACGCCAAAAGAAAAAAGATGCCTTTTGAAGTTATTGAAAAATGGCTTGGGCCTGTTTTAGGATATTAATAAAAAAAAGGCTATCAATCGATAGCCTTTTTTTTATTCAAAATATTCTTTCATTCGATCAAAAAATCCTTTTTCTTTTCTATTTGGATTTGGTTTAAAGTTTTTTGATTCTCTTAAGCCCTCTAATATTTTTTTCTCTTCACTAGAAACGGCTTGTGGCGTCCATACATTAATATTAACAAGTAAATCACCATTACCATAAGAATTAATGTCAGGTAATCCTTTACCCTTTAAACGTAAGACTTTTCCACTTTGTGTACCTGCTTCAATTTTTATTTTAACCTTAGCGTCTACTGTTGGTATTTCAATACTAGTACCTAAAGCAGCATCCACAAAATTGACATAACTATCATAAAATAAATTGCTACCATCTCGTTTTAATAATTCATGTTCTTCCTCTTCAATCACAACGAGTAAATCTCCATTTACACCGCCACGAGGAGCTGCATTTCCTTTACCACTTACAGATAATTGCATGCCTTCTGCAACTCCTGCAGGAATGTTTACGGAGATGATTTCTTCTTCACGCACAATGCCATCACCGTGACAGGTGTTACATTTATCTTTTACTATTTTTCCTTCCCCATTACAAGTGCTGCAGGTTACTTGAGTTTGCATAGCACCTAAAAATGTTTGTTGTGTACGTGTTTGAACGCCATGTCCATTACAAGATTTACAAGTCTCAAATTGACCGTTTTTACCGCCGGAACCTTTACATGTTTGACAACTTACAAATTTGTTGACTTTTAATTTCTTTTCTACGCCTTTTGCAACTTCACTTAAATTTAACTTCACTTTAATTCTAAGGTTAGAACCGCGTGCTACTCTTCTACCACCACCTCCGCGCTGTCCACCAAATCCACCTCCACCAAAAATATCTCCAAAATTACTGAAGATATCATCCATATTCATTCCGCCACCATAATGACCACCTCCGCCACCAGCAGCTCCACCAACTCCAGCATGTCCGTATTGGTTATAACGCTGTCTTTTTTCGGGGTTACTTAATACTTCATAAGCTTCTGCAGCTTCTTTAAACTTTTCCTCAGCAGCTTTATCATCTGGATTTTTATCTGGATGGTATTTAATTGCCAGCTTACGGTATGCTTTTTTTATTTCATCATCACTAGCACTTTTGCTCAACCCTAGTATTTCGTAAAAATCTCTTTTGCTCATTATAATATAATCTTTCTAATTGTTTATTAGGAATGTTATTTTGCTTTTGATAATAGTTTAATTTCCAACGATTACTTTAGCAAATCGGATGACTTTATCTCCAAGTTTATATCCTTTTTCGATATCATCAACAACCTTTCCTTTCATATCTTCACTCGGTGAAGGGATATGAGTAATAGCTTCCATCACATCAGAGTTAAAAGGATTACCAACACTGTGCATGGCTTCTAAGCCTTTACTGGTGCATGAAGCGATTAACTTATTATAAATTAAAACCATTCCTTCTTTAATTGGCGTAGCATCTTCAACTGTTTCATTAGCCTTGATGGCTCTCTCAAAGTCATCAATCGTTGGAATAATAGCTTTAAAAACATCTTCACCTGCAGAACGAATAATATCTGATTTTTCTTTGATTGTTCTCTTGCGAAAATTATCAAACTCTGAGTATAATCTTAAGTAACGATCGTTTAATTCTGCTATTTTTGCTTCATAGTCAATAGGTTGTTCAATCGTAGTTTCAGGTGTTGTTTCAGTTTCCGTTTCAGAAGTATCTAAATTAGTTTCTAATGTATTTTCTTCAGCGTTATTTAGAGTTTCGTTATTTTCCATGATTTATAAATTATATTACTGTTTTATCAATTAGTTTGCCATTTATCAAAACACGAAAAATTGTCAGTTTTTCATGCCTTTCATCTTGTATAAAGGTGTTTAATACGAATACTTTGTCATAATTATTTGATAATTTGACACGTTGATGAATCTTATTCTCAACAATCTAAAATAAATGATTTTTTAATTAGTTAAGTAGCAATTCGATTTACCTATTTTAAATAAGCTTCTAATGCTTTTTGAAGGTCTTCACCTCTTAAACTTTTTCCGATAATAATACCGTCTCCGTTAATTAAATAATTTGTTGGAATACCATTTACTCCATATTTTTGAGCAACTTCATTGTTCCAGCCTAAGAAATCACAAACATGATTTTTCCAAATTAATCCATCTGCTTCTATTGCTTTAATCCAAGCGTCTTTATTTTGATCTAGTGAAACACTAAAAATATCGAATATTTTCCCGTTTTTAAAATTCGACAAATGATATTTGTTATAAGCTGCAACTACAGCAGGATTTTCTCTTCGACAAGGCCCGCACCAACTTGCCCAAAAATCGATTAAAACTAACTTTCCTTTTAGACTTGATAATTTTAAAACTTCACCATTTATTCCGTTTTGAATAAAATCAGGTGCTTTATTTCCTAAGTTCAATCCTTCTACCACATCTACCTTGATTTGCGGTGGTTCGTTTTTACTGGTAATTTCTTGTTTATTTTTACAAGATAAAAAAAAGCAACATGCAAGTGCTGTAATGGTAAGTTTAGATAATTTCATTTAGTTGTTTTTTCTGATTATTTCTGCACCAATGGCATTTAGGCGTCCATCAATATTTTGATAACCTCTATCAATCTGATTGATATTGTAAATGGTGCTTTTTCCTTTTGCGCTCATAGCGGCAATTAATAGAGCAACACCGGCTCTAATATCTGGAGATGCCATTTGAATAGCTCTCAATTGAACTTTTCTGTCTAAACCCATAACCGTTGCTCTATGAGGATCGCATAAGATTATTTGTGCTCCCATGTCGATTAATTTATCTACAAAAAACAAACGACTTTCAAACATTTTTTGGTGAACTAAAATATTGCCACGAGCTTGTGTAGCGGTTACTAGGATGATACTTAATAAGTCAGGCGTAAAGCCAGGCCAAATCGCATCAGCTACTGTAAGCATTGATCCATCGATAAAGCTTTCTATTTCATAATGATCTTGAGAAGGAATAAAAATGTCATCACCTCTGCGTTCCATTTGAATACCTAAACGAGAAAAAACTTTTGGTATACAACCTAAATTGTCATAAGACACATCTTTAATTGTAATTTCAGATTTTGTCATCGCTGCTAAACCAATGAAAGAACCGATTTCAATCATATCTGGTAAAATACGATGTGATGTTCCACTAAGAGACGTTACGCCAGTTATTGTAAGTAAATTTGAACCAACGCCACTGATTTTAGCACCCATTTGATTCAGCATTTTACAAAGTTGTTGTAAATATGGCTCACAAGCTGCATTGTAAATAGTAGTTGTTCCTTCTGCTAATACCGCGGCCATGACAATATTTGCCGTTCCTGTAACTGACGCTTCATCAAGTAGCATGTAAGTACCTTTTAATTTCTCAGCGGTAACTTTAAAATTTTCGGTTTCATGATCGTATTCAAATTTTGCACCTAAATTTTCAAACCCAATAAAATGGGTGTCCATTCTTCGTCTACCAATTTTATCTCCACCTGGTTTAGGCATGTATGCTCTTCCAAAGCGAGCTAGCATTGGACCGATAATCATCGTAGAACCTCTTAAACCAGATCCTTTTTTTCTAAAATCTTCTGATACTAAATAATCTACTTTAACATCATCTGCTTGAAATGAATAAGTTTCATGACCCGTTTTTTCTACTTTAACTCCTAAATCTTTTAGTAATTCAATAAGCTTGTTTATATCAACGATATCAGGAATATTACTAATTATTACTTTTTCGGAAGTTAGTAATACGGCGCATATTATTTGTAAGGCTTCGTTTTTTGCCCCTTGAGGTATAATATCTCCTTTTAATTGTTTGCCTCCTGTAACTTCAAAAATTGCCATAGATTAATTTGCTGGTCGGTTATTGTTGTTTGTTCGGTTTTTATTAAACTTACTTTTATTTTTATTAAATCTATTTTTGTTTTTACCGCCACCTGGACTAACAGAAATAGGTGTTTGGTTATTATGATTTTTATTTTTTAATTCATTAGCGTGTGTTAAAGCCATGGCTTCATCAATCACTAATTCATTATTTGTCATTTCTTTAAATTGCTTGAATATAACATCATCAGTAACCGAATCTTTATTCCAATTGACGTATGATTTTTTTAAGTGATTGGCAATTAATCGGGTTAATTCTTTTTTTTCTGGGCCTTCTTCATACTTTTTTGCAACATCAATAATTCTTTCAATAGTTTTCCCGTAATGTTTATATCGGATTTTTGATGCTGGATAAGGAACGTTTTTCGGCTTGGTTGTAAATGTTTCTGGCGTAGGACGGGGATAAGGCGAATCAACATCTAATTTAAATTTAGAAATTAAAAACAAATGATCCCACAGTTTGTGCGTATAATCTGCAATATCACGAAGATGTGGATTTAACTGCCCCATAATTTGAATGATTGCTTTTGCACATTTATTACGTTCATCTCTATCTTCAATAGTTACGCAATGCTCAATCATTACTTGAATGTTTCTACCGTATTCTGGTATTTGCAAATGTGGTAGTTGTGTATTGTATTCCATGATGAATTAAAAACCTTAAATATAATAATAATAGTCTAAAAATACCAGTTTTTTACGGCTTTATTAACAAAGTAAATTGTTAACAAACATAACATTATGATAGTGTTTTATACATCACAAAATCATTCATAACATAACCATTTCCTATATCAAAGTCTTCAACTGATTTTATTTTAAAATTATTTTTAAAATAAAAATTTATGGATTTAAAATTTTTACGATTCACGGTTAAGCTGATTGTTTTTGGCAAAAATATAGATTCTAATTGCGATAAAATTTGAGTTCCAATACCTGTATTAGCGCAATCTTGATCAACATAAAATTTATGAATAAAAAAATCTTCTTCATTACTAGAATTGATGCTTACAAAACCAATTTCTTTTCCACTTTGCGTGATTAAAAAAAAGAGGTGATTTAATTCGTTGAGTTGGTTTAATAAACTTTTGTAGTTATATATTTTTTCTAGCATATAATTCACTTGATCTTGTCCAATAATTGAGATATAATGCTGATTCCAAATTAATTTTGCTAAATCAGCAATGCGGTTTATGTCGGATTGATTGGCTTTAATGAGTTGCAACATAATACTAAGTATTTTTATATCTTTGTAAAGTGAAGCCTAATATACAGCAAAAAATTTCAATTAAAAATCGTCGTGCGAGTTTTGATTACAGTTTAATTGAAACATTTACTGCTGGCATTGTTTTGCTTGGAACTGAAATTAAAGCCATTCGAGAAGGAAAGGCTTCTTTGGTGGATAGCTTTTGTTATTTTAGAAATGGCGAAGTATTTGTAAGAAATTTAAACATCAGTATTTACACTGAAGGTAATTTATATAATCACGAACCTACTCGTGAACGAAAATTATTATTGAATAAGCAAGAGTTGACTAAATTGCAAAAAAAATTAGTTGATAAGGGATTAACACTAATTCCTACTTTATTATTTACATCTGATAGTGGTTATGCCAAATTAGAAATTGCCGTTGCGAAAGGAAAAAAAATGTTTGATAAGCGAGATGATATGAAGGCAAAAGACATTGACAGAGATTTAAAACGAAAGTTTAATAATTAATATTATTTTTATATCACATTTTAATAATTGAAGACATGAAAAAACTATTTTTTTTAATACCTGTTATTGCTATAACATTTGTATCATTATCTTGTAAAACTAAAAAGAATGCTGTTGCATCGAATGATGTAAGTTTGTCTGACAATGTTGTTAAATACAGAGTTATTATTTCTTTTATTAGTAAAGGTGCCGGCACCGA
>JBIISW010000087.1:0-11320 GCA_044340865.1 Bacteroidia bacterium
ATTTACAATTGGGATATAAATCTGTTATCGGACAGTATCAAACAAATTTAGAAACCGTTAATTATTTTGAAAAAACAGCGCTTAAAAATGCTAAGTTAATTTTTGAAACAGCTAATAAACAATTTTTAAACGGAGAACTAAATTACTTGGAATGGGTTATGCTTACTAATCAAGCAATCGGTATTCAATCAAATTATCTGGATGCAGTAAAAAATTTAAACGAAACTATTATTCAAATTAATTATTTAATCACTAAATAACATAAACCAAATGAAAGATTTAATCATATTAATTATAGGAACTATCGTATTTGCATCCTGCGGTGGAGAAAAAATACAAGAACAAGAAACAACTCAACCTGAAATTGAAACAAACGTTTCGTTAACAGAAGCACAAATAAAAAGTGCTAACATTGAGTTAGGGAAAATAGAAGAGCGAGAAATTTCAACAACCCTAAAGTTGAACGGAAAAATTGATGTGCCACCACAAAATATGATTTCAGTCAGTATGCCTTTAGGTGGATTTTTAAAATCGACGAAATTACTACCCGGAATGCATGTTAAAAAAGGCGATATTATTGCTACTATGGAAGATCAACAATACATTCAATTACAACAAGAATATTTGATGGAAAAATCAAAACTTGCGTTTTCAGAGAATGAGTATCGTCGTCAAAAAGAGTTAAATTTAAGTAAAGCAAGCAGTGATAAAGTTTTTCAGCAAAGTGAGATGGAATTTAAAAATCAGCGCATTACATTAAGCGCTTTGTCTGAAAAATTAAGATTAATTCATATTAATCCAGAAACATTAAGCGAAGCGAGTTTATCTCGAAGTATTAATATTTATTCACCTATTGACGGTTTTGTGTCTAAGGTGAATGTAAACATTGGTAAATATGTAAATCCTTCTGATATTATATTTGAATTAATTAATCCTTCTGATATTCATTTAAATTTAAAAGTGTTTGAAAAAGATTTGGATAAATTATCGATTGGACAAAAATTAATAGCTTTTAATAATAATCAATCAGATAAAAAATATCCTTGTGAAATTATTTTAGTAAGTCAAGATTTATCTGAAGATAGAAGTGCTGATGTTCATTGTCATTTTGAAGCTTATGATAAAACTCTTTTACCTGGTATGTATATGAATGCAGAGGTTGAGATTATGATGAAAAATGTTGCTTCGATTAATGAAGATGCAATTGTTAGTCACGATGGAAAGGATTATATTTTCTTGTCAAAATCTAAAACAGAATTTGAGCTATTAGAAATTAAAAAAGGTAATTCTGAAAGTAATTTTACCGAAGTAAATGCTTTAGATGGTAAAGATTTAAAGAATTCTAAAATTGTGGTGAAAGGTGCTTATTCATTGTTAATGCAAATGAAAAATAAATCAGAGGAATAGTTTAATTTCTGTAAAAAAAATAATATGTTATTTATACTATTTTCTTAAATTTATAAAAAAACATAACTGCGATATGGAACATCAAGAAACACATTTAAAAAGTTCAGAATTCATAACGGATATTGTAATTGGTATGAGTGATGGATTAACTGTGCCATTTGCTTTAGCAGCAGGTTTAAGTGGAGCTGTTCATGAAAATAGTATTATTATCACAGCGGGTATTGCAGAGATTGTTGCAGGAAGCATAGCGATGGGTTTAGGTGGATACTTAGCAGGTAAAACAGAGCAAGAACATTATGAAAGTGAGTTAAAAAAAGAATATGAAGAAGTTGAACGCATTCCTGAAAAAGAAATTCATGAAGTGAAAGAAGTATTTGCTGAATATGGTTTAAGTGACGAACATCAAGAACTAATTGCTCGTGAGCTTGCTAAAGATAAAGATAAGTGGGTTGATTTTATGATGAAATTTGAGTTAGGTTTAGAAAAACCACATCCTAATAGAGCACGTCACAGTGCTTTAACTATTGGCATTTCATATATGGTAGGAGGATTAATTCCTTTAGCTGGATATGTGTTTTCGTCAACACCACAAGATGGTTTAATTATTTCAGCTATCATTACTATTTTTTGTTTATTAACTTTCGGCTATTTTAAAAGTAAAGTTACTGGTCAGCCAAAACTCAAAGGTGCTTTAAAAGTTACGTTGATTGGTGTTATTGCAGCAGCATCAGCATTTATTATTGCGAAATTAATTTCTGAATAAATAAAAAGAGATGAGTAAGATAACTTATCTCTTTTTAAATAAGTTAAATTAACTTAATTATTTTTTTGGAGGTAAAGCAAATGCAATTGCTTCATGCTCAAAATTGGCATTATGAGATCCGTCGCAAAAAGGTTTGTTTTTAGATAAACCACAACGGCATAATCCAACAATTTCTCTTCCTCCTAGATCATAAGTGGACCCACTTTTATCAACAATTTCAAAATCACCTTCTATTTTTAATGAACCATTTGTATTTATTGTAAGCTTAGTTTTAGCCATATTTTTTTTAATTAATTTCGACTAATGTACTTATTTTTTTTAAAGAAATATCCTTTTCTAAATTAAAACACCTTACCCTATTTTTTTTAGAGCTTTTGTTTTTATTATGTCTTGCACAGTTCTTTTTTCAATTTTGCTTTCTAACCAACTAATAATATCAAAATATAAAAATGCTCGTTTTTCAAATTTGTTTTTTTCTAATGGAAGCATTTGCATTTTTAAAGAAATGAATTGTTTTTTTAAATTTCGTTCAGAAGAGTTCGTAAATAGATTCTTTAAGAAATTTAGAATATAAGTTTGGTATTGAGTAAACTGTCCTTTCTTAATGAAATAACGATAAGTTGACCTGATATTTGCCTCTACCAAATCACGATTTCCTAATTCAAAATGACAGACTAATAATAATATTCTAGTAAATGAATAAATGTCTTCTCGAAGTTCAATTTCTCTTTCGTTATAAATCTTATTTAACCATTTTATAGCTATTTTGTAATTTCCACTACCTAAATATAAACAGGCTATTTTATAATATAATAGTAATATAGAATGCTTATCTAACATTGGAATGAGTTTATTCAATTCATTTTCTAGAGCTGCAACAATACGGATACCAGATTTAAATTCCCCAAGCATAAAATGTCGGTTAATTTCATGAACATAAATGGCTTTAAATAAATTTAAATTGGTGTTTTCTGTTAAAATTAAATGTTTATCTCTTTTTATAGCTATTAATTTTTTTTGTGTTTCAGCAAACTCTTTATACTTATATAATTTGTTTTGTGCTACTAATAAACTATTCAATGCTTTTATATACATTTCAAGTTTATGACGTTTCATTTCTGGTTGTTTTTCAAACAAATCCAGCCATTTTGAAGCATACTTATATCCCATTTCAAAATTTTGTATATAAAAATAATACCCTACAAATGAATTAAATAGGTATAGTTTTTCTTGGAATGACAAATTTGATTCATTGTATTTAGGTAAACTACTTTCAAAAAATCGACTTACTTTTTGCAAATCTTTTTTGTTTTTTATAAATCCAGTTTGATTATAATATGAGTTAAGTTTCAAAGATAAGTTAGAAAATATATTTATGTTTTGTATACTTTCAGCAACTTGATTGGTTGTGGTAATTAATAAATTGACGCGATTTTCATTCCCTGATTCTAATGTTTTTGGTATCACTAGTTTTTCTAAATCTAATATTTCTAAAAGCAATACAGATTTATCATTTTCCAATGCTAATTTTTTGGCTTTGTCAATCATTTTTACACATTCTTTATATAAACACTTGTTATATAGTATGCGTATATAATCTATTAATTCGGTTATTTTTAAATTTTCAAGTTTAGAACTATTACATAGCTTAACGCTTTTCAATATTTGATAGTACAAATGCGCTTTTAAATTTGAAAACTGTTTTGGATTTAAATCTTTTTCTTTTAATAGAATTTGGTCTTCATTATAAATTTTCTGTTTTTCAATAGCATTGTATAAAACAATAAATTTTTTTTCGAAACTGTTACTTACCCGTGAAGCATATAGTTTAAAAAAACGTTTTTCTCCTTTTGAAAGTGTTTTAATTAGGTTAAATAATTGATCTGATTTTACTTTAGACATCGTATTTATTATTATATAAAAGTATAATTATTGTTAATTTGCAGCTAATTTATGTAATATTTTTACTGTTTATACATAGTATATACATTTTATTTTATTTTTATTGTAAAGATAATAGTGAATACATTTGTTTTATGAAAATAAATGCTTCAATCACTAGCGTAGCTTCTTATGCTCCTGATTATATTTTAGGGAATGATGAACTTGAAAGAATGGTAGATACCACCAACGAATGGATTATGTCTCGCTGCGGAGTAAGTGAAAGAAGAATTTTAAAAGATAATGATAAAGCAACAGCTTTTATGGCTGCAGAAGCGGCAAAAAAAATATTAATAAAAAAAAATATTTCACCTTTAGATATTGAATTAATTATTGTTGCTACTGTAACACCTGATCATCAATATCCTGCAACTGCAAATATTGTTGCTGATATGATTGGTGCAACAAATGCTTGGGGGTTTGACATCCAAGCGGCTTGTTCTAGTTTTTTATCAGCATTACAAACAGCTTCAAAATTTATTGAAACTGGTACCCATAAAAAAATTCTAGTTATTGGTTCGGATAAAATGAGTAGCATTGTAGATTATACTTGTAGAAAAACATCTATTTTATTTGGAGATGCTGCTGGTGCTGTTTTATTGGAGCCTACAACTGATGGAATTGGATTAATTGACGCTAAATTTTATGCTGATGGAAGTGGTAAAAAATATTTATACCAGCCTGCGGGAGGAAGTTTAATACCTTCATCAATAGAAACTGTTAACAATAAACAACATTTTGTGAAAATGGATGGTCAGGCAGTGTTTAAAATTGCTGTTGTAAAAATGGCAGAAGTTGCTGCTGAAATGATGGAAAGAAATAATTTATCATCTGATGATATCGCATTTTTGGTGCCACATCAAGCTAATAAACGAATTATTGAAGCTACAGCAAATCGTATGGGGATTTCGACGGAAAAAGTAATGTTGAATATTCATAAATATGGAAACACAACATCAGCCACGATTCCTCTTTGTTTATCAGAATGGGAAACTCAATTAAAAATGGGAGATAATTTAATTCTTACAACTTTTGGAGCTGGTTTTACTTGGGGTAGTATTTACCTGAAATGGAGTTATTAATATTAGCAGTTACTTCCTTTTTCTTGTATTTAAAATGAACAACTGATTATCCTTTCATAATATTATTTTTAATATCCTTCAACCCTTTTAATTTTTTTTTTAAGCACAGTGATAGTAAACCATCAAAATTAAAAATGTTTCGATAGAATATTAAAACAACAAATTTTAATTGAAGTGTTTTTATTAATTTAATTATGGTTTCTTTAATGAGATTTTTTTTCATATTATAAAAGCCACCGATATTAAATTTCTGTGTCTTTTTTTTTATTCGTTTAATATATCTCAGTAAAGTGGCTTACATGAGCAAATCAGTTTTTGCATTACTTTTACGTATGATTTTTTGCTTTACTCCAAATCAAATGATTTTAACGGATAAGAGATAATATGCAAAATTTTCCATTGGGTAATTTTTTCCTTTTGTTGTTATATTTCGCGTTTTTTTAAACATTAAACGATATTATTAGGCTATTTATATGTATAAAATGTTAAATAATCGAATATTTATAAATTTTATTTATATATTTCTGTTTTAAATTATAGTTAATGAAATTATTAAGCATACTTTTTATTTTGATTTTCATTTCTATTGGTTGCGACCGCAAAACGGATTCACCGATAGATTTATGCTCACTTCAATTTTCAGCAAGTAAAACGGCTATTGTTTTTAACGATAGTGTAAAAAAGCCTTTTCAAATTAAAGCGAAAACTCCTTTTATAACTAAGTTAGGAACTCCAGAAACACATTATTTAAATTTAAATACAAGTTTAGCGTCAAAACCGCAACCTATTTTTAAAGAATCTCCAATCGTTCATACACTTGGAGTAGGTAAGTTTTTATCACCTCAAATTATTGTAGCAAAAGGTTCTAAGAAATTAGCAGGTTTGCCTGAAGTTGTTTTAGCTAAGGATCCAGCTTCAAGGGATATAAATTCGGCAAATTTTTCTTATTATAAAACTTTACAAGGTATCAAACATAATACTATTCGCTGTTTGGCAGAAGATTCTATTGGTAATATTTGGATGGGAACTAACGGAGGAGGATTAGTACGATTTGATGGAAAATATTTTTCAAGTTTTACAAAGAAGGAAGGGTTAAGCAATGTAATTATTTTATCAATATTGATTGATAAGAGCGGTTGTATTTGGATTGGAACTAATGGCGGCGGTGTTTGTAAATACGATGGAAAATATTTTACAAATTTTAAAAAGCAAGATGGATTAATAGATGATGTAGTTCCTGAAATCTATCAAGATAAGTTAGGAAATATTTGGTTTGGTACTCATAAAGGTGTTTCTAAATATGATGGAAAAACATTTACTAATTTTTCAGAGAAACAAGGATTACCAAGAAATGTTGTGTTTTCTATCTTAGAGGATGATAGTGGTAATATTTGGTTTGCTTTTGACCATGCAGGTATATGTAGTTATAATGGGGTTTCATTTACTATTTATAAAGATTCGAAAGATTTAAAAAATAATCAGGTACACAGTCTTTATAAAGATAAAAAAGGAATAATTTGGTTTGCAACAAATAATGGTTTATGTTTTTATGACGGAAAGACATTTTTACAATATTTGAATCCTTTATTTAATAACGCAAATATTTATTCTATAACACAAGATGATTTTAATAATATTTGGTTAGCCACTGATGGACAAGGTTTATTTAGATTTGATGGAAAGTTATTTACAAACTTTACCGAAAAGCATGGACTTACTAGCAATACTTTGTTGCATGTACTTCTTGATAAAGCTGGTAATCTTTGGTGTGGCGCTGTTAATGGTGGCTTATGTATTTATAACGGTAAGCATTTTAATAATTATGCTGATAGAGAAGGTTTAAATCACACAATTATAAATTGCATAAGTGAGGCTAATGATGGTAAACTATGGTTTGGTAGTAATGAAGGCGGGGTTTTCTCTTATGATGGAAAATTGTTTAACCATTATTCTAAAAAACAAGGATTTTGTGATGCGGTTGTATTAGCATCTTTTAAAGATTCTAATGGAAATATTTGGTTTGGAACAAATGGAGAAGGTGTGTTTTGTTACGATGGTAAATCATTTAAAAATTATACTCAACATCATGGTTTAAACAGTGATATCATTTTCTCTATTTTTGAAGATAAAAATCATAACATCTGGTTCGGTTCTAATGGTGAAGGTGCTTGTAAATTTGATGGTGAAAATTTTACCCATTTTACAAAAAAACAAGGATTAATAAACGATGTTGTATTAACCATTTACCAAGATAAAAAAGACAATATTTGGTTTGGTACTTACGAAGGGCTTTGTTATTATAACGGAACTAATTTTGTTTACTTCAAAAATAATGATTTACTAAATAGTAATTATGTGTATTGTATTTTGCAAGATCATGATGGTATTATTTGGATTGGTACTTATGGAGGAGGTTTATGGCGTTATGATGGCAATTATTTTGTGAATTTTACAGAAAAAAGTGGCTTGCTTAACAATGAGGTTATGAGTTTGATGCAGGATAAAAAAAGCAACTTATGGCTTGGAACTAGGAAAGGAATCAGTCAAATTACGTCTAATCAATTAAAAAAAATAAACACCCTCAATGTTCTTAATTTTAACCCCATAAAAGAATCTTTTTTTTATAACTACAATTATAATGATGGTTTTTTGGGATTGAATTGTAGACGTAATGCTATGTTACAAGATAAATTAGGATTCATTTGGGTTGGATCTGATTTATTATCTAGTTTCAATCCCCAACAAAATTTAATAAAAAAAACTCCACCAAATATCATGCTCACCAGTATTAAAATGTTTGGAGAAGATATTTCGTGGCCAAACTTAAAGGCAATAATTATTGACTCTTTAGGTAAAGAAAAAATAGTTGGGGTAATTAAAGATACGGTTTTATCAAACGGCGTATTACTAAAAAATATTTATTATGATGGTATTACAAAATGGAATAATTTACCCGAAAATTTAAGTTTACCCTATAATAATAATAATGTGTCTTTTAATTTTGTGGGTGTCCACATGCAAAGCAGAGATCATTTAAAATACCAATATATATTAGAAGGATTTGACCATAATTGGAGTACGATAACAAATCGAACTGAAGCGCCTTATGGCAATTTACCTAGCGGCGATTATACATTTAAAGTGAAGGCCATGAATCAAATCGGTTTATGGAGTAAAGAATGTGAGTTTAAATTTTGTGTTCGAAAGCCTTGGTGGGAATCATGGTGGTTTCGATTAGTTGTATTTTGTTTTGTAACCATACTTATTTATAGCATTTATAGAATGAGAACAGCGAAGCTTAGGAAAGATAAAATCGTTCTTGAACAAACTGTTGAAATAAGAACAGCAGAAGTTCAGAATGAAAAAAATGTAGTTGAAGAACAAAAAAAATTAATTGAAAAAAAACATAAAGAAATTACGGATAGCATCAATTATGCTGAGCGTATACAAAGATCATTATTAGCAAGTAAACAACTATTAGATGAATATCTAAGTCAATATTTCATTTTATATAAGCCTAAAGATATTGTGAGTGGAGATTTTTATTGGGCAAAAAAACTAATTAATAATCATTTTTTATTAGTAACGGCAGATAGCACAGGGCATGGTGTTCCTGGCGCAATTATGAGCATGCTAAATATTGCTTGTTTAAAGGAGGCAACTTCTTTAGATATTACTCGCCCAGATTTATTGCTTAATGAAACTAGACGTTTAGTTATTGAGAATTTAAAAAATGATGAAGGCGTATTTGGAGGTAAAGATGGTATGGACGCTAGTTTGTTATGTTTTGATTTTGCAAATCTAAAGTTGTATTGCGCATCAGCTTATGTTCCCGTTTGGATTATTCGTGATAGTGCTTTGATTGAAATTGAAGTTGATCGTATGCCGATAGGAAAACATGATTATGATAAAACTGCATTTAAATTGCAGGAAATTCAATTATATAAAGGCGATGTTGTTTACACATTTACTGATGGTTTTGCTGATCAATTTGGAGGGGTTAATGGTAAAAAATTTAAGAAAAAACATTTACAACAATTATTACTTTCAGTTTCAAATGAACCAATTGAAAATCAAAAAAATATTTTAAATGAGGTCTTTGATAATTGGAAGGCAAATCTGGATCAAATTGATGATGTTTGTTTGATTGGCTTAAGAGTTTAATTATTTCGTTTTTGACCTTTTCAAAGTATTATCAATCTGATAATATGCTCTATGTTTCAATTGTTTTTGTAAATTAGCTAATATTCAATTTAGCTCATGAATGGTAATAAGCCACTTAGAAATCAAACAGCAGATTTATTAAAAGGAATTGCTGTTTTATTAATGATTCAAGTGCATGTGATTGAATTATTTTCAACGGATGCAATTAATTCAAGTCGAATAGGGGATATTTTATTATTTCTTGGAGGACCTCCTGTTGCTCCTGTATTTGCAGTTATTTTTGGTTATTATATGTTTTCCTCCAATAAAACAACAAGTCAATTGTTTTTCAGAGGATTGAAAATTTTTGGCTTAGCAATGCTTTTAAATTTAGCTTTAAATTTCAATTTACTTTTTTCAGTAAATAAAGGAATATTTAATATTGATGTGTGGCCTTATATTTTTGGCGTTGATATTTTACATTTCGCAGGCCTTTCGCTTCTATTAATTGCCTTATTAAAAAAACAACTTGAAACTAATTTATGGTTAGTAGGAGGGTTAATTTTGCTTTCAGTTTTTTTAGGACAAACGTTAATAGCTTTTATTCCAAATAATGACCTTTTAAAATATGTAACATCTTTTTTTTACGGAAGTACTACTTGGTCTTATTTTCCCCTATTTCCTTGGTTAACGTATCCATTACTTGGCATCTTATTTTATAAACTCATACACGTTGTTGATATTAGTTTTTTACAAAAAAGGAATTTTAAAATAGTTGTGTATATGTTATTTAGTTTATTTTTAGTGTTAACGATACCATACGCTATTTCTATTTCTTCAGATTTACTAAGGTATTATCATCATGATTCCATCTTTACTCTCTGGATAATCGTATTTATGATATTTTATGTTTTCTTAGTGAATGAAATGAATTCAATTTTCGGACAAACTAATTTATTCAAATATATTGCTTGGCTTGGTAAACATGTGACTTTTGTTTATGTTATTCAATGGATACTCATTGGAAATACAGCTACAGTTATTTTCAAAACGATTAATAGTCCGTTGACATTAATAACCTATTATATTGGCATTGTAATTATAGTTTCCACTATTCTTTATTTGAAATCAAACGTTATGTTTTTGATGCAAACAAAATCAGAAAAAAAATAAAATAATGATGTGACTTTACATCATCTTAAAACCACCTTCTTCATACAAATCACTTTCATCAAGTAAACTCGCATCAATCATATCCGCTTTGTATTGAGATCTTAAGCCTTTAATCCAACGCTTGCCACGCTCTGATAATTCAAAATCATCAGACATTAGGCGCCCTCTTAAAACTAAAATACCTAAATCCGCTCCTTCATATAAATAACCATCTTTTTGTGTAATCTGTAAAAAGAATGCTTCATTATCATCTACAACAGATTGCCTGTGTGCATCCATTTTTTTGAATTGAATGTTTCCATTTTTTTTCATTTCCCAAATACCAGATGCTGGTGCCTTTGTTACTAACTCCAAAGATTTTTTAGTGTGTTTAATAACCAATTGACTCCAACTATCCATGTTTTCTGACATGGCCCAACGGTTGGTTAATTCGTTAACATCAATTTCGTAAGGAATATTAAGCCACTCTAACATGTGAAATAAGAATAACGGAACATCCATCATCGCAAATTTTGAATGATTGGTTAACGAACTCACACCAGAAACCCGAGGATTTAATTCTCCTAAATAAATTTCGCCGTTGTCTTTGTCAATTAAAAAATCAAGTTCAAAATATCCTTTGTAGCCTTCTTTACGAAGTTGGTCACCAAAACGTTGTGTGTATTTTTTTGCTTTTTCTCTAATATCTGCATTAAATGCATTGGCGTATATTTCATTTCCACACCAACCACCTTTATATGGTGTTAGTTCATTAAAGCCAACTAATTCAGTCATTAAAGGTGCTACTAATGTTCCATGTTGAGTTACGCAT
>JBIISW010000225.1:0-3170 GCA_044340865.1 Bacteroidia bacterium
CTGGCTATTCGGATTTTCCGAATTACCACTTTGTTTAGTAATTAACCTACCATGTTTTGTGTATTTACCTTTTTCCATGTTGTCAATGTAAATATCCTCATGCGTAATAATCCCAAAATCTATATTTGGTTTGAAATTTACTGCTTTAACCGGTTCATTTTTAGGATATAAAAAATAAATAATGCCTGTAATGGCAATAATGCTGATAACTTTTTTCATTGATTAGGTTTTTATTTTAAAATAATTGACCATTTTGATCAAATCTAACATCCATGTTTACCATGGATTGGATAAATTCTTTATAATATGCGCTTTTATATGTCGCATCAAGTTCTATTTCGCTTAAAGATGGTATATAATTTTTCAATTTGATACGATTTTTATCTGATTCTGGACATTCATAAAGACCAAATTTTACCAAATAATCATAAAGCTGATATAACCCACCGGCAATCCATTTAAAATCTTTGCCCATTTTGACCATTAGATCTGCATGATCATTCGCATTATTAATGGCCATCATTTTTAATTCATGATCTGATGGTACCGGTTTAATAGTTTCCATTTTTGGCAACTTTGATAGCTCTGCCAATTCAACCTGTTTGCGTTCTATGTATTTTCTGATCCATTGCACAAAATTGGATGAATTAAAAAATACCTGCTGATCTTTATTTAAAAATTCACCGTTCAACCCCATTTTTAAACCGATCATAATTTCATCTTTTGTTAGATTTCCGAACAATTCCAGATCATCAGTTAAAATTACTATTTGAGCCATGTCCTCATTTTGATTCTCTGATCTTAATGATAATTTCATTTTTGCAATGGCCCAAATCTGTGTGGCTAAATCTGTTTTTTCACTTGGTAGCATTAGCATCAATTTTGTAGATGCCTGTGCTTGCATTATTTTGTTTTGCAGATTGCTAATATTAATCGCCGATGGCGAATGGATTTTTATAAGTTCCGTTTTCATGTAGTTTTTGGATTTGTTGTCGTGCTAATTCTATGTTTTCTAAATTGGTTTGATGCTTGCCTTTTGTAATATTATTAATTTCTTCTTTTTTAGCAAAAATTCCATTCCAATTATTGGATATTGAATGATCAATGGCTTTTTCTAATTGATCATCTGTGGCCGATTCCCATGTCTTAATTAATGCCTGTTTTCCAATAGGTTTATAAGATTGTTTTTTTTCTCTTTTATAGTCAAACCATTTTTTAAAAATTAGATCTCTATGTGATAAAATTTGATCAATGTCCTTTTCTTTTTTACTTATATTATTATATATATAGTCTTTATTACTTAAATCTTTATTACTAATATTTGATGGTTTTCCTGCTATAGGATTTTCCTTCATAGGAATTCCTATATGTAGGGATTCCTTTATAGGAAATTCATGCAGTACATAGTCTGTAACCCAATATCCAAAATCTGCTTGGTACCGGATTCGTGTCAAATAACCTGCATTTTCTAACTCTTTTAGTGCAGCTGCAATGCTTGGTTTTCCTTCCTTTACTTGGCTTGAAATTCGTTCCACAGAAAAATCCCAATCATCAGGTTTTGATTGGATATAGGCATAGATGCCCTTGGCTTTAAACGATATTTGATCGCTATTTAATAGCGCATTTGGAACCGTTCCATACCTGTTTTTAATTCTTATTTTCTTCATAATAAAAAAGACCATCAATTAAATCCCCCAGATCTCACCTTGGGTTCAATAATGATGGCCTTTAAGACCGTTTATAGCTATGTTGTGAGATCGCTAAAGTTTACAAATATACTATTTATTTGATGATCGCAATGGCATAAAGTTAAAAAACCCTGCAAATTGTGGATGATCATTAACAAATTTTCTTGCGTAATAAGCTGTGTAATTATTGCTGACCTTAAAGTATTCATTAGTTTACCTCTCCGAATATAATCATAGGCAATGTTTTTGTAAACCTCGTAGATCTCTGGATGTTCTTGATCGTATTGCTGAAATGTTTTCATTTGCGTAAAAAGAAAAAGACCAAAATAAAAATATAAAATTCACATCCTACCAATACCATGGCAGGGATCATGGATTCAAACCATGAATAATTGAATACACCTGTTAGCTTTAAAAAAACAGCTACGAATGTAATCACTAACAAAATCTTGACTAATGGATTAAAATTAAAGTTAAATATCATATTCCTAAATGATCATCAATGTGATTGAATTTATTATAAACTGCGTAACGATTATTGAGGTAAATTAATAACGATTTTTCCTCAATTTTAGCATCATTTGGTAGGATGCCATTTCGTTTATATTTCAAAACGACTTGCGTAATTTCTTCTATTAATTCAAGATTTCGTATTTCTTCGATCTTGATCCTGTGCAAAGCCGACATATTTTAGCTTTAATAAGTTTTTATCTAACTCTTTAGCAATGTGTGCAAACACCTGATTAAAGGTGTACCCTAATTCATTTTTTTTCATTTTCTTATGTATTTAACGATTGACATAATAGGGATCCCTATGGATTTTCCCTCTGTTGTTTTAAAAAATAATGTACGATTCCCTTCGGTGGCAAGTTCTAACACTCCAGACAGATAGGCATCTTTATTACCTAATTTATACTGAATATCAAATTTACCTCCCAATTCTATGTCCTTATGTTTAAAGACCGAATTAGCTACCGAATAAATGGCCCTTAATTCGCCATGTCTTGTCGTGTATTGACCTACAATTTTTCGCATAATTAAATAATAAAGGCCGACATTTCTGCCGGCCATAGTTTAAAATGGTAAATCATCATCTAAATACATTGGCTGTGGTGCTTTTGTTGCCACCATATTTGCTTTAGGATTGATTTCTGTCTGTACTTTGGTAGGATTTGCCATTGGCAGTTTAAAATTGCCTAAAATGGGCAACTTTTCGCCACTTTCCCTTTCTTCTTTGGATTGGCTTTGGGTTATAAATCCATTATTACCATATTTATCTGGGATTTCATTCACAAATCCTGATAAATTTAGCCATGAATTGCCGTTTTTGTCCTTTGTTAATCTTGATTGATCAATTTTATCAAAATTAATGCTAATGTTTGTTAATTGTCCCATGTTATTTAACTGTTTTTTTGATTGATGTTGTAGATTTTTTTGATGCCGGATAAAATTCGTGTGCCTCACCTGTGTCCGGATCCACTG
>JBIISW010000226.1:0-3150 GCA_044340865.1 Bacteroidia bacterium
TATGGTTTAAATGTAGCATTGGGAGTTGGATTATTTATCTTAACAGTTCTTCTCTTAAACTTTAGCTTAATTGCATTTTTAATCACATACGCTGTCTTAGTGCTCGTTTTATTTCCTTGGATGATGAGAAAATCACGCTTAGTTTACATCAATATTTTTGTCAGATTTGATAAATCAAAACAATAAAATCTAAAATGTTTTTACAGGTGTTAAACGATTACACCTATTAGGATTAATAATCCAATGATCATCATGAACATTGTTACAAACCATTTTAAAAAAGAAATAGTTGTTTTCTTTAGTAATTTATTTCCAATTAATGCACCAATAATTGCAAACCCAGCACTAATTAATAAAATGTTATAATGCGTTATTGCATGCGTGAAGTCAAGTGTAAATGCATACACACTCATTCTTGAAATATCCACTAAACAAGCAATCGCAGTTCCTGTTGCTACAAACATTTCTTTTGCTAATCCGAGTCGTACTAAAAAAGCACTTCTTAGTGCGCCTTGATGCCCACTTAATCCTCCAAAAAAACCACTTAACAAGCCACCTAATATTATTTTATTAGATTTAAAACTCAAATTTTTTAAAATTGGGATTACTTCAAATAAAGAAAAAATAATAATGAGTATACCTATTATTAAATTAAACAAGGTAATAGAATAAGACAGAGACCCAATTCCATAAGTGAAAAGTAAAATTGAATTGGTGAATAAATGCTTTAAAACATAGGCTCCGATGAAAGCTGCCACCATTGAAGGTAAGCCAAATTTTAAAACTAATTTCCAATTTATATTTTTGTAAACTAAACCAATTTTAAACATATTATTGCTAAAATGAACAATAGCAGTCAACAGCACAGCAATTGGCATTGGATAGTAAATAGCAAATGCTGGCAATAAAATAGTTCCTAAACCAAAGCCTGAAAAAAACGTTAGCACAGAAGCGATTAACGCCGTTAGTGGAATTAAAAAAAATGACATTAGCTGTGGTATTTTATCAAACCATCAATAGGAGATTTTATAACATTCCCTAATTTAAATCCTTTATTATTTGCTGCTATTTCAAGAAACTCTTTATAATAAAATCCTATTGAACCAACTGAGTTTATTACCAAATCTTTAGCATTTGTATATTTTGATACTTGAGCTTCAAAAAAATCATTGAAACATTGCGTGATTAATTCTTGAATAAATGTATCGCTTGTGAAGTTTGAAATAAAACTTGAGATACTTGCTAAGTATTTACTTGGCAATGGTTTTTTGTAAACATGTTCCAAAATTAATTCACGATGAAATCCTGCTTTTTCAAATTCTACAACTAAGTGTTGAGGTAATTTTCCATCAAAATAATATTGTATAAACGTTTTCCCAATGGTTGCACCGCTTCCATGATCTCCAAACAAATAGCCAACGGAAGGCACGTTTTCAATTACTTCCGAGCCATCGTACAAACAGCTGTTGCTACCAGTTCCTAAGATACAAGCGATACCTTTTTCTTTACCACACAACGCCCTTGCTGCAGCTAATAAATCGTGATTAACTTCCGTCGAAATATTTGGAAACGCTAATACCAATCCTTGTGCCACAATATTTTTTTTATCATCATTAGAGCAACCTGCACCGTAATAATAAATACAAGAAATTTTAGATAACTCGTCGTGCAATACAGGCAACAGTACATTTTTTAATTCATTAAAAATGGTTTCGCTACTTTGAAAATAAGGATTAAAGCCAATCGTTTGGTGTTTTAAAACAACAGTTTGTCTGTCAAGTAAAACCCAATCTGTTTTGGTTGAACCACTATCAGCTATTAGTATTGACATAAATGAATGAGCTTATGTTTTTATTTTCTTGCGATTACTTTTTTTGCAGCTTCTATAATGTTGATGGTGTCTAAGCCATATTTAGTCATCAATTCATCAGGTGTTCCACTTTCTCCAAAACTATCATTTACAGCAACAAACTCTTGCGGGGTCGGTGTATTTCTTGATAATAATTGTGCAACGCTATCACCCAATCCACCATGCATTTGGTGTTCTTCCGCAGTCACTACACATTTTGTTTTTGCTATTGATTTTAAAATCGCTTCGTTATCCAAAGGTTTTATCGTATGAATATTGATGATTTCTGCTGATATACCCATTTCCGCTAGTTTCTCTCCAGCCTCGATGGCTTTCCATGTTAAGTGTCCAGTGGCGATGATTGTAACATCAGTTCCTTCATTTAATAAAATAGCTTTTCCAATTTCAAATGTCTGGTTTTCTGGAGTAAAATTTGGAACTGTTGGTCGGCCAAAACGTAAATAGACTGGACCATGATAATCAGCAATTGCTATGGTAGCTGCTTTAGTTTGATTGTAGTCACAAGGATTAATAACGACCATGTTAGGTAACATTTTCATTAAACCAATATCTTCTAAAATTTGATGAGTTGCGCCATCTTCGCCTAATGTTAAGCCAGCGTGTGAAGCACAAATTTTTACGTTTTTATCTGAGTAAGCAATGCTTTGACGAATTTGATCGTAAACACGACCAGTACTAAAGTTAGCAAATGTGCCAGTAAATGGAATCTTTCCTCCAATGGTTAAACCAGCTGCAATACACATCATGTTAGCTTCGGCAATACCAATTTGAAAAAAGCGTTCAGGATTTTCAGCTTTAAAAGCATCCATTTTTAAAGAACCAATTAAGTCAGCGCATAAGGCAACAACATTTGGATTTGTTTTTCCTAATTCAGCCAGGCCAGCGCCAAAACCAGAACGAGTATCTTTTTTTTCAGAATAAGTGTATTTTTTCATCATGTAAAATTGTGTTGTAAAAAGTCGAGTGCTAAACTACAAAAACAATTAATTTTTTTAATCTATTGATGTATAATTTATCTCATTTGTTATGATAACTTTTGCACAGTTTTTAAGAGGTTCATTTAATGTATTTTATTAAATTATATAGATAGTTCCAAGGTTGGGTCCCAGTAATGATTATTAAAATCTTGTACAGTATCATTTTTAATAATGATATTTTCTTTTTCAAGTAATTCTTGCATCATAAATGGAGTAGGGAAATGATGTTTTCCAGTCAGTTGTCCGTTTCTATTTAAAACGCGATGAGCAGGTACTTTTTCTTTCTGAGTATGAGAGGCATTC
>JBIISW010000227.1:0-3126 GCA_044340865.1 Bacteroidia bacterium
CTGCCATATTATTTAGTTCGGATGTAGAAATGGATCTATTATTGCTAATACCTGTAATCATTTGATTCCACAGAGAGCCTAAGTATATTTCTACTTGAGCACGATTGGCTTCACTCATTTTATCAAGCATAAACGGCTCAATAGCACTTTTAAACTTACCATGTCTAAAAATTTGAACATCTACATTGAGTTTATCTAACATTTTTTTAAAAAACATCATTTGAGCACTTAACCCTTTTAGTTCTAAAGTACCTTGTGGATTTAAATAAATTTGATTAGCTGTACTTGCAATGTAATAGGCTTTTTGACTGTACGTTTCAGAATAGGTATAAATAAATTTACCAGACTTTTTAAAATCTAATAGCGCATTTCTAATCTCTTCTAGCGTTGCAAATCCTGCAACTGGATTACTAATTTCGAGGTAAATACCTTTGATGTTTTTATCTGCCTTTGCTTTTTGAATACTCAAAACAATGGTATTTAATCCAATAGTTGCTTCAGGCATAAATGGACCTAAATTTAACTTACCAAATGGATTTTCGAATCCACGTTCTTTAATTTCGTTATTCAAATTTATTTTCAAAACTGAATTTTCGACAGCTACATAAGTATCATCATTATTCTTACTGAGCGCATCTTTAAACGAACTCGTAATGGAAACGATAACAACAATTGTAACAACTAAACCAGTAACTAAAATGCCTAAGCATGAACCAAAAAAAGCACCAAAAAAATTTTTCATATTGAATATTTATATTAATGGCGCAAGTTACCTTACTTTAATGTATTTTTACAAATATTTTTATGAATACAGCTTTTTTATGTTTGGGTGGTAATATTGGTAATAGAGCATTTACCTTAAAACAAGTTGTTGAAAAAATTAATACTGAAATTGGGCGTGTGATTAGTCAATCCAACTTTTATGAAACAGAGGCTTGGGGTGTTGATAATCAAGAAAAATATTTAAATCAATGCATTTGCGTTGAAACATCGTTGTCAAGTCACCAACTTTTAAAACAAACACTTAAAATCGAGTTGGATTTTGGACGTGAACGAAATCATAAAGAAACCTATGAACCCCGCACTATTGATATTGATGTTTTGTTTTATAATACTGATGTAATTCAAACCAAAAGTTTAATCATTCCGCACCCACGTTTACATGTACGTAATTTCGTCTTGATTCCTTTAAATGAAATTGCTCCAAATTTTTCTCATCCTACCTTACATAAAACTATTCAAACCTTGCTAAATGAATGTAAAGATCAATGCGAGGTTTTACTCTATAACTAAAATACATGTATATATCCATAGAAGGTAATATTGGTGCAGGAAAATCCACGATTGCAAAAGCATTAGCGAAAAAATTAAACGCTCATTTTTTACCCGAAAAATTTGAAGAAAATACATTATTGCCATTGTTTTATGAAAACAAAAAAAAGTTAGCACTCCTGACTGAATTTTCATTTTTAATTGAAAGGCAAAACCAATTATCCACTTATTTTAAAAAGCATAGCAATAAAATAACAGTCAGCGATTTTCATTTTGATAAATGCTTATGTTTTGCAAAAGCTAACCTAAAGGCCAATGATTTGAAACTCTATAAAAAGAATTTTAATCAAATTAAATTAACCATTCCGAATCCTGATTTAGTAGTTTATTTAAATGTTGATACAGATTTGCTGTTAAAAAACATCAAAAAAAGAGGGAGATTTATGGAGAAAAATATACGAGAAGATTATTTAGAAAAAGTCAATAAATCGTATCAAAAACATTACGCATCTAAAAAAACACTATCGGCTCCGGTGATGATAATGACACTTAAAAAGTATGATAGTCTTACCACAAATGAATGTTGTACTGAAATTATTGAGGCTTTACAATTAAAATAAAAAATAGTTTACTTTTACTCCATGTTTAATCCCAGCGAAATCATAGATAGTTCACAAATTGTATACGAAGACAATCATTTAATTATTATCAATAAAAAATCGTCTGAAATTGTACAAGGAGATAAAACTGGAGATATGCCACTTTCTGAAAAAGTAAAAAACTTTTTGAAACAGCGCGATAATAAACCAGGTAATGTATTTTGTGGCGTATGTCATCGTTTAGATAGACCTGTTTCGGGCATTGTTATTTTTGCAAAAACAAGTAAAGCGTTATCTCGAATGAATGAATTATTTAGAGATAAAACCATTACAAAAACCTACTGGGCGGTTGTTAAAAATAGGCCGCCACAATTAAAACAACGCTTAACACATTATTTAATTAAAAACGAACAAGCTAATAAATCCAAAGCATTTGACACTGAAAAAAATGGTTCGCTAAAAGCTGAATTAGAATATGAGCTACTTGCTTCCATCTCAAATTATCACTTGCTGCAAATAAATTTATTTACAGGAAGACATCATCAAATTAGAGCACAACTCAGTGCTATTGGTTGTCCTATTAAAGGTGATTTAAAATATGGATTTGACCGTTCAAACTCCAATGCCTCAATTCATTTACATTCTTATAAAACAGAGTTTATTCATCCTATCAAACTCGAAAAAATTTCAGTCACTTGCAAGCCAGATATATCCGATGTTGTTTGGAAAGAATTAGTGAAATTGGCTTGATTTTTTTTTAAACGTTTAGTGTTCAGTCCTATCTAATAGTTTAGTCATCATAATAACAAAGGCTAAAACAACACCAATTGCTAATACTGATAATGGATTTGCAAAATTTACAGTCCAGCCCATCCACGCAATTTTTTTTGGGGGAAAAATGCGTTTATCTGCTCTATTAAAATAAAATATACCAAACTTCCAATTGTTAGGATCAGAGTGCCACTCACGTAATATTTCTTCACTTGGTTTTTCTTTCATAATAGTTAAAAAATGCTACTTTTTTTCTGCTCCTAATTTACTTTTAAGCAATGAGATTACAATTGGAAATACAGAAAATGCGATAATACCAAGACAAACCAAATCAATGTGATTTCTAATAAACTCAACTTCGCCTAAAAGATAACCAGCTGTTGTTAAAGAACCAATCCATAAAGCACCACCCATGATGTCAAAAAGGATGTATTTTTTATAATTCATTTCTCCAACACCAGCTGCAAAAGGAGCAAATGTTCTT
>JBIISW010000117.1:0-7824 GCA_044340865.1 Bacteroidia bacterium
AACCAACCTCTCCTGAACTTTGAGCGTTGGCAACAACAAGTTGTGCTTTTTGAAAATACTCTGTTCCTCCCAAATTAGCAAACGTATCATAATCATTAGCTAAAATAATAAAAGCATAATAAGAAAGCACAGATGTTAAATTAGTTGAATACGTATTTAAATTAAATTCGAGCTGTTGGAATTGTTGGTATTTAAATGTGAAATTTTCATCTATATAATTAACTGCGGGTGAAAAATAAGAACTTTTAAAAACGGGGCGTCTACTTTGAACTTGAATAGTGGCTTTATATTCATCAGTTTCTAATTTTTTCGTGATATTTATTAAAATAGAACAATCAATTCTTTCAGCGGTTGTGTAATTGTCTTTTGTCCACTTCGTATTATTCATGAACTCAAAAATCGATTTTTGCAATTGCTCAAAAATCTGCTTTTCAGTGGTTCCTTGTATTTGAGGAGACGCAACCGTTACCTGGCAGTTTAACTCTTGTGCCACTATATTTGAAGCACAAAAAAACAACGCTATGACTACATACTTAAACATGTTTATTGACAATTTGAATGGCATAATTTACAATATCTGAAGCAACTTCTTGCTTGGTCTTTAACTCAAAATTAGTTAAATTATTGTGTTTGTCTATGATGGTTATTTTGTTGGTATCAAACCCAAAGCCCGCACCTTCATCAGCTGTTGAATTGGCAACAATAAAATCTAAATTCTTTTTCTGAATTTTTTCTTTTGCGTATTCGATCAGGTTATTGGTTTCGAGTGCAAACCCAACTAAAACTTGTTTCGTTTTTAATTTCCCTAAGGTTTCTAATACATCCACTGTTTTTGTAAGCGTTAAGGAAAGTTCAGAATCCTTTTTTTTAATTTTGATGTCAGAAACTTCTGTTGGCTTATAATCAGCAACGGCAGCAGATAACACCGCTATGTCGCAAAGCTGAAAAACAGACTGACAAGCCCTTAACATCTCATCTGCACTTTGAACATGAACAACGTGTATGTTTTTTTGTAATGGTTTTTGATGAGAAGGACCAAGTACAAGGGTCACATCTGCGCCTTGTTTGGAAAACTCGTCGGCAATGGTAACACCCATTTTTCCGCTAGATCGATTACCGATAAAACGAACTGGATCGATGGCTTCATAAGTTGGGCCAGCATTGACTAATACAGTTTTACCATGAAGTGGCAAAGACTGTGTTAGTTTTATTTTAATAAAATCAACAATAAATTCAGGTTCAGCCATTCGACCTTCTCCAATTAATCCACTCGCTAACTCGCCAAACTGAGCGTGGATGATTGTATTCTTATTTTGTTTTAAGGTGTCTAAATTTTTTAAAGTTGTTGGATGTTGATACATATCTAAATCCATAGCAGGTGCCACATAAACATCGCATTTAGCAGATAAATAACAAGCCGTTAATAAATTGTCGCAGATACCATTTGCTAATTTTGCAAGTGTATTAGCTGTTAATGGCGCAATAACAAATACATCAGCCCATTCGGCTAAAGCCACATGATTATTCCAACGATCGGATGCGTCAAAAAAATCTGACAGCACTTCATTTTTACTTAGCACGGATAATGTTTTGGGTGTCACAAAATCGTGAGCTGATTTTGTCATGACGACTTTGACATCAGCACCTTCTTTCATAAATAATCTTACCAAATTAGCGCATTTATAAGAGGCGATTCCACCTGTTATACCTAGTAAAATATGTTTGCCTTGTAACATGTATAAAAAAATAAAGATACAACATTTTAAGGAATTGACTAATCATCTGCCAATGGCTTGGTATGAATGATAGATTATGTTTTTTTCAATTAAAAGTATCACTACCTAAAAATCTGTACTTTTTTCTAACATCAATTGTAAGATAAAAAGCGTCTTAATTTACTTATTTCAAAAACCTATTAATAGCTCTATAATGTTAAAGTTTTATCTTTTAACATAAAATTATTTGATTTGGACGACAATTAAAATACTTTCGTCCAATTAAAAATTAACAGATTACTAGTGATTAAAAAAACATCCTAATGAAAAAAAACATTGCACTTTTCTTATCTTTTATCGGAAGTATGGGCTTCGCTCAAATAAGTACTAATTGGCTTACTACTGGTAATTCTGCCACAACTACGAGTTACTTTGGAACTAATAATGCTTTTCCTATTAACTTTAGAACCAATAACGTATTAAGAGCGTCCTTATCTGCAACGGGCGTATTTAAAATAAATAATTTAGCTGGCACAGGTAACCGTTTATTACAAACAGATGCTAGTGGTAATCTCATTTTTTTAGCCAATGGTAGCGCTAACCAAGTTTTATATGGTAATGGGATGTGGGGCTCTTTACCTGCTAGTCGATTAAGTGCAAGCTGCTATTCAATGGCTCCATTTTGGACCATTGGCGGTGATAATTTTAATTCTACTAGTGGGGCGCCAGAAGCCAGTTTGGGCACTTGTAACAATTTTGATTTTATAATTAAATCGAATAATACAAATAGAGTTTGGTTTAAAACTGATGGAACTATTGCTTTTGGCACAGCAGCACCGAGTAATAGTGGAGGGAAAGAGTATAAATTTAAAGATGGAGCAATACGATTATCTGGTACAAATAGCTTTGGTGGCCCTATGATTGTATTTGATGGTGGACTTAATCCTTATGGCGATTGGGGTATTGAATACTCAAAAGGAACCTTTCCAAAATCGGGTTTAAATTTTTGGAAACCATTCGCTAGTTCTAATGCTAATAATTATTTATTATATCTCGCGGACGATGGTATGATAGGAATAGGAACAGCTAACCCAACTTCACGATTAACGATAGACGCCTGGAAAGACGATGGAATAAAAATACAGACCATTAGTAGCAAAAAAGTAATTAGTGCTTTTAATAAAACAACCAGTAAAGAAACTTTTGTAATTAACGCTGATGGTAAAACAAGTATAGGTTCTTATCCTCCAACCACAGATACACTGCTTATTGTAAATGGAGTAATAAAGGCAAATGATTTAAAAATAAATGGAACACTGTTAGCATCCAAATTGAAAATGGGTGCGACTGTAGCTGGAGATGTAGGTATTAATTTATCGACTATGACAAATGGAGCCCGCATCATGAGTTTTGGTGTTATAGGCCCTTTGTTACCACCATCAACTACGTGTATTAAACCTTATGTTGGACTTACCTCTGCTTTTTCGGAACGTTTAATTATTACAAAAGGTACAACAGCAACTAGTAATGTTTTTGACTTTAATAATGATGGGTCGAATGGATATATTGATTATGGATATGATAATTCAATCTTTCCACGATTAATTGACACTACTGGAATTTTAACACCTGTGGCACCTGTTCCATCCCTAAAAATTAATTCGGTTTGTAGGGGTGATGTGGAAATTGCAAAAGGAGGAGGTTTTGTTTCTGTTGGTAATTATTTTGAAGCAGGTAACCCTATAAGAAATGGCTCAATAGTAAGCAATATTAATGCAACTGGCACAAGGATTGCACAACGTATTACTAAAAGATCGATTTATCCATTAAATTATACAGGTGCTTTAAATGAATTCAACACGCAACTTTTTGTGAATAGAAATTTTATAAAAGCCTTATCTGTTTTTAATACAGTTACAAACACAAATGGAGATGAAACGTTTGTTGTTTATGGTGATGGAAGAACGGCTATTGGAAGTTCTTATGTTGCTCCTGGCTATAAATTGGCAGTAAATGGTAAAATAATCACTGAAGAAGTTGTTGTCCAATTGAGATCTAACTGGCCTGATTATGTCTTTGAAAAAAACTATAAATTAAAATCACTTTCTGAAATTGAAGACTTTATAAAACAAAACAACCATTTACAAAACATTCCTACCGCCAATGAAATAGAAAAAGATGGAGTAAGTATTGGCAGCATTGTAAGTAAGCAAATGGAAAAAATTGAAGAATTAACCCTGTATTTAATAGAACAGCAAAAGCAAATTGATGAATTGAAAAAACAAGTGGATATTTTAAAAAAGTAAAAAATCACACTAACTCATTTTTAAATTTTAAATTATGCTAATTTACAAACGTTTACTTTTTTTAGTATTTCTGCTTTTAGTCAACATCCATTGTTGGCAAAGTCAAACTATTTTAAACATTTCAACATCTGTTCCAACAGGAGATTATATTGCAAGAGACAAAGTTGTCGGTTTGCCAGGTAGTAAATTCATTGCTACACCAAGTGCAATTTCACATTTATATTTAGATAAAAATATAATTGCGCCGATTGATGCCGACGGCAATCCATACAGTGGTTACAGCATCAGTAGTGAATACGTAATTGATAAAAATTTACCTGTAGGTGTTGTTAATGGGGATTATTCTATCAATAATGGACAAGCTTTTTATAATATTCCTATTCCTGTTGCTCCTGGAACAGCAGGTTTTATACCAAACCTCGGCATCTCTTACAATAGTTCAAGCACAGAAGGTTTGTTAGGTGTTGGCTGGAACATTTCGGGTATTTCTATTATAAGCAGGTCGCCAAGGGATGTTTTTCATAATTACGCTTCACCTCCTTCTATTAAATCTTCATCTCCTATAAATTTGGACAACTTTGACGCTGTTTATTTGGATGGTAATTACTTAAAAAACACTATTATCGGCTACTCTCCTTCTGCCCCAGCTTATAAGTTAGATAATGATAATTTTTCCGAAGTAACCAGAATTTTTTCTGGTGGTATTGCTATTTCTTATTCTGTTTTAACTAAGGATGGATTAAAAATGGAATATGGCAATACTCTTGATTCAAGACTGATGGTTAAAAACGAATTGGGAGTTGATGTACCTTTAAATTATTATATAAACAAAGTTACAGATAAGCTTGGTAATTACTACACTTACGAATATTATAATTTAAATGGAGAAGTTGCAATTAAGGAAGTAAAATATACAGGAAATACTGCGGCAGCTATAACGCCATATAATTCAATTAAATTTTATTACGATGAGCGACAAGATAAAAACATAAAATTTATAAAAGGAAATAAATTAAAATCCTCACTAATATTAAGAGAAATTGAACTTTTTTGCGAAGGAGTAAGTTTTAAAAAAATTGTTCCTAAATATGATTTTATTGACGCAAGAACGCATCTAACTAGCCTTACTGAATACGGCTCAGATAATAGTCATTTGAACCCAACTAAATTTTCCTACGATTTTAGTAATGGCTCTGGTTCAATTACAAATTCAATTATTTCGTCAACTGAATTACCTACAAATGCAGATTACAATGTGGCTGATTTTGATGGAGATGGATTATCAGATGTAATGGCTTATTTATATAGTTCGATTGATCCTGGCAATGGATTGAGAGTTTACACTGGATGGCAATTATACAAGAACTTGAATGATGGCACCACTTACACAAAAATAACTGAGGATTTAACTGGCGGTTTTATTCCATATAGTTTTTTTGGTGCTTTAGGTGGGGGGCTCCAAGCCCAAGGAAAAACAATTGGAAATTTAAATGGTGATGATAAAGTGGATATGCTGTTGCTTAAAAATAGCGGTATAAATACAATTTACACTCCATTTTATTCTACTGGAACTAGCTTCGTAGCTGGCAGTTCTTTTACTTTGCCTTTTGGAGCGCAATTAATATTAGCAGATATTAATGGAGACAAGATACCTGAGGCCATTTCCAATGGCAATTATGGTTCCTCTACTGGATCTATGTGGGTGCATTCATTTGTAACAAACACTACAATATTTAGTAGCTTTTTATTTAATAATTACAAAATTATGTCGGTAATTGATTATGATGGAGATGGAAGTCAAGAACTTTTAATAGAACGTACTGGGAAAGTAGAAGTTTTAAAAATTAAAATTTCAAATACAACTTCTACTACAATGAGTATAACCGTAATTGACCAAGATTATTTAATGTCAGGTTATGGGCATAATAAATATTATGGAGATTTTAATGGAGACGGTTTAACTGATCAGGTTTATCAAGGTGAGATTAGTCCAAATTTTTTTTTAAGGTATGGTACTCAAAAAAACAACGGAGCATTTCCATCTAGTTTTTTACATTCGCCGTCAACTTCATTGGCTCATATAGTACCTACAATTCGTGATACTACGGAGCAAATTTTAATTACGGATATGAATAATGACGGAAAATCTGACATTGTTAAATTAGTTAGACAAATTAATCCATCCGTATTTTCTACTAGTATAGATATGTATATTACTTATGGGCATGATATAACAAATAAGGTTTATGTTGGTTCTTTCGTAAATAACTTTCCTTATGTAATTGATCGTGGGTATTACACACAATTTGTTGGTCCTTATGCAATGCGACCATATCCAGCAGTTAGTAATACTTACGAACCCGAATTTAATATTGGTGATTTTGATGGTGATGGTTATACTGATATTATTTATAGAAGTGGTAATACTTTTAAATCTCCCTATAATCATATTTATACTCGAAACAAGCTAACAAGGGTTACAAATGGATTTAACAGAACTGTTAAATTTAATTATGGCTCATTAGCCAAAGGCACTAATTATACTAAAGGCTCGGGATCTAGTTATCCTTTTGTTGACACTAAAAATCCATACAGCATTGTGACTTCAGTTTTAAACCAGGATGCAAATAGTAATTTTTATTCAACAAATTACACTTATAGTGGTGCTAAACTAAATATGCACGGCAGAGGTTTTTTAGGTTTTGATAAAATTACAATTCATAATGATTTGTCTCAAACTATTGCTACTACTGAATATTCTTTAAACACAACCTATGCTGAACGTTTACCCATAAATTCTAAAGTTTTTTTATATTCTAATACTGTTAATCCAATTTCAGAAACACAGTATTCATATAACTATATTGAAACTCCTTCATCTGGTATTAACTTAAAACAACATTATTCTCAACTTTCAAATAGTACTCAATTAGATAATATTAAAGGTATAAATACAACTAATGAATACACGTATGATCCTTTTAACAATATATTAACGGCTAAAATGAATATAAATGGAGGTTTATTAATTGAAACAATTACAAATACTATCGACGCAAATTTGTATGGTAACAAATACCCTACTAAAATACAATCGACAGAACACGTAGCTCAACGGTTGGGTAAACCAATAATAACAAAAAATAATAGTTTTTTTTACAATTCAAATGGTTTACTAAACTATCAAATTAACAATGAAGGTAAAGCATGCGAAAGTCAAATAACATATAACTACAACAGCAACACAGGCGTACCACTAACAATTACAGCAACAAGTGCGGGTAACACACCTCGTGCAAGTTCTTTTGTGTATGATAGTAAGCATAGATTTGTAACAAGTTCTGTAGATCCAATGGGATATGTTCAACAATCAAATTATGATAATCGCTGGGGAAAACCAATAAAAACTATCGACATTACAAATCTCGAAACTAAATATACTTATGACGGATATGGAAGAAATATCAAAATAACAACACCAGATAACAACTCTGTGGTGAGCCTAATTACATGGTACGATTCGGGAATTGATGATATTATGGGAGATCCCTTTCCTGCTTCTAATATCTTAATAACTTCGCAACGTATAGCTCCTAATACACCAATGCAAAAAGATTTTTTTACAGCATCTGGTTTGCATTTAAAAAGCATAACACAAGGGTTTAATTCTAATTATGCTTCTAATTTAAACACCTATAGTAACAAAGGTCAATTAGTAATTTCAAAAAACAATTATTTAATACCTTGTGTAAATCCTGCATTGGTATTAACAAGTTCTGCTAACTACGATAATTTAAATAGAT
>JBIISW010000218.1:0-3273 GCA_044340865.1 Bacteroidia bacterium
AGTGGTTACAGATGGAACTACTAATTTAAATACATCTTTTGCGTATAGCCAAACAGGAGGCAATTATAAAACAGTTATTACTTCACCTGACGGTAAAATAAAAGAATCAATTACGGATGCTACAGACCTTACTGTGCAAGTAAAAGATAATAACGGTAACGCTTTAAATTACGATTATTATAGCAACGGACAACTACAAGAAACTAAGTTGCTTGGAAATATAGTAAATAGTTTTACGTATGATGATTGCGATAATATTGAAACCCAAGATGAACCAAATTATGGATTTACAAATTATCATTATGACGGCTTTGGACAGCTTGTGGATAGAACAAACGATGGAAAAACATTTAATTATTCGTATGATGTATTGGGTAGACCGATGACCATAAATGTGCCGGAAGGCAATTATAACTACACTTATATTACAAGTGGCGCAGGCTTAGGTAATATAAACACGATAACAGCGCCAAGTGGGGCTGAAACAAAAATGTATTATGATGCCTTGAATAGAGCATATAAAAAAGATGAAACGATTAGTGGCAATCTATTTACTCATTTAACCGAGTTTGATTTATTTAATAATCCTATTAAATTTACATATCCTAGTGGTTTAAAATTAACGATGGAATATAATACGATTGGTTATCCCAAAAAAATAAAAAATAGTACCTCTGGCCAACTACTTTGGGAAGCCAATGAAATGGGAGACTTTGGCAACTATACTAAATACACACTTGGTAATGGCATACAAACAAATAACACTTATAATACATTTGGGTTATTGCAAAATACAAGTGCAGGAAGTGTATTTGATCATACTTACAATTTTAATGTTCAAAATGGTAATTTAAATTATTTGAAAGACAATGTGAAAAATTTAACTGAAAATTTTTTGTATGATAACTTAGATAGGCTTACCCAATCAAGAGTAACAGATAATTTTACTTCGGTAAGTTTAGCTCCACTTAATTTAACCTATGATGCGCAAGGTAATATTAAAAGCAAAACTGACATTGGAAATTATAAATACCATAACATAAAAACCAATGCGGTAATTGCTGTTCAAAATTCATCATCCTTAATTAGTAGTGTTACACAAGATGTTAACTACACATCTTTTGAAAAAGTTGAAACGATTATTGAAGGAGACGAGCAAGCTATTTTTACTTATGGTGCTAATCAAGAACGTGTAAAAGCTGATTACATTAATACGGCATTAGGCACAACAAAAACACGCTATTATGTTGGCAATTACGAAAAAGAAACCGATGGAACAACCACGCGCGAAACACATTATGTAACAGCACCCAGTGGTTTAGTTGGCATGTATGTAACAGAAACAGGGCTACCTGATAAAATGTATTATGCCTATACCGACCATTTGGGTACACCCAAAACCATTACAAATGCAAGCGGTGCCATTGTTTTTGAACAAAACTACGACCCTTGGGGGCAAAGCCGTAATGCAAACACATGGAACTACACAAGTTTAGCTACACCGCCAAATTGGCTATACAGAGGCTTTACAGGCCACGAGCATTTACCCCAGTTTAGTTTAATTAACATGAATGGGAGATTATACGACCCACAAAACGCACGTATGCTTAATGCTGACCCTGTATTACAAGACCCTACCAATTCTCAAAACCACAATAAATACACCTACGCTTTAAACAATCCATTAAAATATACCGATCCTACTGGCAATGAAGTTGATTTGAATTTAAATCCACAGCTTTTTTTAACGCCCCTAAGTGGGCAACTCTCCCCTGAACAAGAAGACTTATATCATTACAATCAATATAAAGTGAGTAATGGGCCACAAGGCGGATTCAATTCAGCCTCTGGTAATTTTGTTACTAATAATGAATTAAATGCTGATTCTCACGATTTATGGGCAAAAAATCATAGAACAAATGATTTAAAAACATTGACTATTGATGCTTATATTGACGAAAATGAAATTGCTCACCAATGTTCATTTCCTACTGCAGAAATTATAAGTTATAAATCTGATGTCATGTACCAATATTTGCGTTACAAGATACCATCAGCAATGGCTATTACAGGTGGCGATGACCCTAAAAAATCTAACTCTAATCAGGGGAAAGGAGTAAATCCAGGCAGTGCATATTGGCATTATAAATTTGGAGGAGGGACAGATTATACAGTAGATATTTCTAAAGTTGATTTTTCAATGCTATCAGAAAAGAATTTTCCTGGAGGAGTTGGCTCAATAGCACAAATCAATATTTTCAATATTAAACCATTGTCTACTGCTGGACTTGTTTTCGGAGATATTCGACTTCAGTATTTAGGTAACAATCAAATTAAAGTAGCTGATAATTTTAAAAGTGGCTCCCCTTATTTTGATACCTATAATTACAATGTAAGATGGGGAGAAGTAATGAATGGTCAGAATTTAGGAAGAAATTTTGCAACTGGCTTAGGGTGGATTGGAGTTAACATACCATGGCATCCACTACTTTTTAATACTTATGGCGGAGATTCATACCACTTTATTTTTAATGGAATAGGTACAATAGGAGGACATTAAAATGAAAAAGTATCTTTTGTATTTTATATCGATTCTTTCAATTATCATTTTAACAGGGTGTCCTGGTGCAATTGATTTTATGGCTTGGAAAAACCTTGGTCATGACTATATTTATCATGAACCTGCTGCACTTCCTTGTATTGAAAAAGAACATTCGGATAAAGGTATTCCGGGAATAGTATTTTCCTACGACTATAATGATAAATTTATAATTGTATTAGAAAAGGATATTTTACTTCCTGAAAAAGAAAAAACAAAACTCATTTCAGAGAATAAATACTATGATTTATTGTTAGAAAAAGGAGTCTCTAGATATTGGTTAATTGTACATGCTAATGACAGTATTTACGGTCCATTTAAGAAGGAAGAATATTTACAGAAGCGCGAAGAATTAGGGATACCCAAGGCATTGCAATTAAAAGAATAAGCAACATGCACGAATAAAAATCGGGCTTATAAAATTAATAGAAAAAAAATGCCATTAAGATATAAAATAAACATAACTACTAATAAAGCCTTGTATTTTTGCAATCAAACTAAAACTACGAATGGCCCCCAGCTCGGATTCAATTCAGCCTCTGGTAATTTTGTTACTAATAATGAAATAATAGCTGATGCCCATGATTTATGGGCAAAAAATCATAGAACAAATGATTTAAAAACATTGACTATTGATGCTTATATTGACGAAAATGAAATTGCTCACCAATGTT
>JBIISW010000228.1:0-3112 GCA_044340865.1 Bacteroidia bacterium
TTAGAAAACTTTCCAGTTTGAGTTGGAATAAATTCAACAACAATAATAGTTGTATCATTTGGTTTGATCGTTTTCTTAGAAGTTTGAATCGTCAGTCCTTTTTCAGCATCGGCTCTTAAGAGATACAAATTTTTAGATTGATTATTGGTAATTATAAAATCTGCTTTCACTTTGTAAATATGATCTACTGAGCCAATATCTTTGATTTGTTCATCAATACCAATCAAACTATTTTGAGATAAAGCTGTTTGCGCAAACAAAAAAAGGATAATCAAGTTATATAAAATCTGTGTGATTTTCAATGTCATTTATTTTAATTTTTCATTATTTAAATGCCTTTCAAAATCCCTATTTGTTTTCTTTTCCATGTTTTTTTCAAACGCATCTTGTAAGTTAATTCCAGTTTGATTAGCAATACATGTTAAAACAAATAAAACATCAGCAAGCTCATCACCTAAATCTTTTTGTTTGTCAGATTCTTTTTCACTTTGTTGACCATATCGTCTGGACATAATACGAGCCACTTCACCAACTTCTTCCATTAAAATAGCAGTGTTCGTTAATTCATTAAAATATTTAACGCCATATTTTTTAATCCAATCGTCAACTACTTTTTGAGTTACTTGTAAAGACATTATTTATTTTTTTTTAGTGATTATAAATTTACTTTTTAATAGAATCAGCTTCGTATTTTTCGATGATTGCTTTTACTAACTTATGCCTAATCACGTCAACTGCTGTCAATTCAACAAAATCAATGTCTTTTGTGTTTTTCAATAAACGAATAGCTTGGTTTAATCCAGATGGTTGATTTCGAGGCAAATCTTGTTGCGATGGGTCTCCTGTAATAATAAATTTAGCATTAGCTCCCATTCGTGTTAAAAACATTTTCATTTGACTCTCAGTCGTATTTTGAGCTTCATCTAAAATAACAAATGCATTATCTAAAGTTCTACCGCGCATAAATGCTAAAGGTGCAATTTGAATGATATTTGCTTCAAGATATTGATTTAATTTATCTAAAGGAATCATATCAAAAAGCGCATCGTATAATGGCTGCATGTAGGGATCTAATTTTTCTTTTAAATCTCCAGGTAAGAAACCTAAATTTTCACCAGCTTCAACGGCTGGACGGGTTAAAATAATGCGTTTTACTTCTTTATTTTTTAATGCCTTAACAGCCAAGGCAACAGCTGTATAAGTTTTTCCAGTTCCTGCAGGCCCCACAGCAAATAACATATCGTTTTTGTTAACCGAAGTAATCATTTTTTTTTGATTTTCAGTTCTAGCCTTTATCACTAATCCGTTGTTTCCAAACAAAATAATATCACTAGTAGCAGCATCCTCTTTTTCTTTAATCAAATTGTCGCCTGTTTGCCCCAGCAAACGTTCAATCACTGTATCCGTCAAAATACCGTTTTTATGATAATAATCTACTAACATATTAAGTTTTTTCTCAAAAGAAATAATTTCAATGTCTTCTCCAATCGCTTTAATAGAATATCCTCTTGCAACAATTTTAAGTTTTGGAAAAAACTTTTTTATCACATTGAGTTTCACATCATTTACACCGTATATTTCAACTGGTTCTATACTGTCTATTGTTATTGTTTTTTCAATCATGTGGTGATATAAATGGCTTTACTAAATGTTAATAATCGTGTTAATCAATTGCTATATATTTTAAAGTTAGAGCTAAAATAATATTTACATTTAGAATAAATTTAAAAAGTTTTCCATATGCAACTCATAACCATTACAACCGATTTGGGATATCGAGATCCTTATTTGGCAATGGTAAAAGGATTGCTGTATAGCAAACAACCAGATTGTAAAATTGTTGATTTAGCATGTGATGTTAATAGGCACGCACATACTGAGGGCGCATTTGCTTTAAAAAGCGCTCTTCCATATTTTACAGAAAACACCATTCATTTATTCGCTGTTAAAAATGTGAGTTCAATGTCGACGAGAGCAGATATTGGCCTTGATAATAAACGTTACTTAATCACTAAGTATAACAATCAATTCATTGTTAGCCCTGATAACGGTTTATTTACTTTAATTGACAAGCATTTTGATGAACCTGTTTATCAAATATATTTTGAGCATGAACATCAACATGCTTTTTACCTCAGAGATGTATTTGTGGATGTTGCCTTGAAATTATTAGCCAACAAACAATTAGAAGAATTTAGCTTGTTAACGAATGACTATTGTAGGAGCATTCATTTTGAAAGCTATACAACTCCAAGTAATTTGCAAGGCAAAGTAATTTATGAAGATGATTTCGGTAATTTAATTACCAGCATTACAAAACAAGAATTTGAAAACAAAATTGGTAATAAACGATTTAGCATCGATTTACCTTCAGGAACTATTGATAAAATCTCTAATACCTACGATGACGTTAATCACGGTGAAGTTATTTGTTTTTTTAACTCAATGAACTTATTGGAAATAGCGTTAAATGGGCTTTCGGCAACAAAAATCGTTCTTAGTAAATCTTTATTTGAAAAATACCATATTGATAAAATAATTATAGAAGTATATGATTAAACGCATTGTAAAAATGACATTTAAAGCCGAATTCGTTGAGGAGTTTGTTGATTTATTTAATAGTAAAAAAGCATTGATTGCAGCCGTTGAAGGTTGCACGTTTGTAGAATTATTACAAGACGCCTCTAATCCAAATATTTTTTTTACGTATAGCTTATGGAAAGAAGAATCCTATATTGAAGCTTATCGTCATTCAGAACTATTTAAACATGTTTGGGCACAAACTAAAATTGGATTCGATAATAAACCTGAAGCTTGGAGTTTGTTAACGGTATAATGCCTATTTTATATTTTTTATTATATTTGAAATAATAACTACAAACTAATATTCATTTACTAAAACTAAACCATGAAAAAAATTTACAGTTTAATGGCGTTTGCCTTATTATCATTAGCTTCTATTGCACAGAACGGCTCTAACTTAATCATCTTTTCTGAAGACGGATTAAAATTTTATGTTATATTAAATGGTATCAGACAAAATGAAGTCGCTTTAACAAATGTCAAAGTTTCAGGATTAACACAACCCTATTATTCAACTAAAATTATTTTT
>JBIISW010000229.1:0-3095 GCA_044340865.1 Bacteroidia bacterium
ACCAACCGTGTTTCATCCTAAGTATTTTTTTAGTTCTAGATATTTAGTTGAATTTGTTCTTAAATTAAATCTCGAGTATAAGACATGTTTAGAGTTGGGATGTGGTTCGGGTATTCTAAGTTTAATGGTTTACAAAAGAAATGGGATTGTTACTTGTTCAGATATTAATCAAATAGCTATTGAATGTACAAAGGTTAATTTTAGAAAAAACTTCGGGAATAATAGTCCGAGCTTTCAAGTTATTAAAAGTGATTTATTTCAGTTCATTCCAAAAATCTATTTTGATTTTATTTTTATAAATCCACCTTATTTTTTTGAAGAGGTTTCAGAAGATCATCAATTGGCTTGGAATTGCGGTAAAAACGGCGAGTATTTTCTTAACTTATTTTCTCAGCTTTCCCTTTTTATCGTCGATAGCTCTCAAGTTTATATGGTTTTAGCTGATAATTGTGATATTAATCGAATAAGTGAAATTGCTATGCGTCATAGTTTTTGTTTAAAAAAAGTTGAAGAAAAGAAGATTAAATGGGAAATTAATTATATTTATGAAATTGAAATTCAAGAATAACATTGGTTTTAAATCAAAATAAAGTTTCTGCCATCCAAAATTCTATTCTTAGAACGATATTATATTTTGATGTATTTAATTACCCTTTAACTAAAAAAGAAATTTTTGAAAACCTTGATTTCGAAACGACTATTTTTGAGTGCGAAAACGAATTAGATGAGCTTGTAAAAAATGGACTGGTTGGAACTAAAGATGATTTTTATTTTAACCGCAGTTTAGATCCTATTTTTATTACCAAGAGGTTAACTGCTAATAATCTAGCTAATGACATACTACCAATAGCATTTGATTGCAGTCGAACCATTGCTAAGTTCCCCTTTGTAAGTGGAATTTGTATTTCAGGCGGACTATCAAAAAATTATTACGACAAAAATAGTGATATAGATTATTTTGTAATTACGAAAGCAAATCGTTTATGGCTTTGTCGAACACTATTTACATTATTTTATAAAACGCTTTCAAAAAAGAACAAAGAATTTTATTGTTTAAATTATTTTATTTCCGAAGCCGATTTAGTTATTCCTGACAGAAATCAGTTTGTAGCTACCGAATTGGTTTATCTGATTCCAACCATTAATCACAATCTTTATTTATCTGTTTTAAAAGCGAATAGTTGGCATTTAAAATCATTCCCAAATAAACACCTCTATTCAAAAGAGTCTTGCGCTATATTGCCTAATTCATTTGTGAGGATTTTTTTTGAATTTGTATTTAGTGGAGAATTTGGAGATTGGTGCGATACATTTTTTCTAAAAATTACATTGAAACATTGGAGAAGAAAATTTGCAGAAATGAGTAAAGAAGATTTTGATTTACAAATTCGCTCAAAAAAACATGTTTGTAAGCATCATACAAAAGGGTACCAAAATAAAGTATTACAATCTTTTCAACAAAGAATTGAAGAGTTTGGAAAAGTAACTCAAATAAAACTAGAATGAAAATATTAGTTACACATAGTTATTTTTTAAATTTTGATTCAAAACAATTGAAAGCGGCTATCCCGTATCCTCCATTAGGAACACTTTACGCGATATCCTACCTTCGTGAAAATGGGTATGATGTAAAACTATTCGACACCATGTTCTGCCATTCTGCTTCAGATATTTTTTCTACCATTGACGATTATCAGCCAGATATTTTTATTAGTTATGATGATGGATTTAACTATCTCACAAAAATGTGTTTAACTAATATGCGCGATGCCTGTTTTGAAATGCAGGCGTATGCAAAATCGAAAGGATGTAAGGTCATCACATCCAGTTCCGATTCAACAGATAATTATGAATTATATTTAAAGCGTGGCGCTGATTGTATTGTTATTGGTGAAGCTGAGCAAACTGTTTTAGATTTATGTAATGCATTAAAAGATAATTTTAGTATAAAAACTATTCCCGGAATTGCTTATAGCGAAAACGATAAAATTATTAAAACGACAAATCGTTCCATTATTAAAGATTTAGATACATTACCTGAACCGGCTTGGGATATCATTGATATTGAACCTTACAAAAAGATGTGGTTAACTCATCATGGGTACTTTTCGTTAAACTTTGTCACCACTCGTGGTTGTCCTTATAAATGTAATTGGTGCGCTAAGCCTATTTATGGCAATCGGTATAACACGCATAATGCACGTAAGTGTGTTTTGCAAATCAAAAAGTGGCAAGCTCAATTTGGATTTACTCATGTGTGGTTTGCTGATGATATTTTTGGATTAAAGCCACATTGGCTTTATGAGTTCGATAAAAATGTACAGGAGGAAAAACTAAAGATTTCTTATAAAATACAAAGCCGAGCCGACTTGTTATTGCAAGAAGATAATATTAAGCATCTAGCTAATAGCGGATGCAAAATGGTTTGGATGGGTGCTGAAAGTGGTTCGCAAAAGATTTTAGATGCGATGGATAAAGGCACTAAAGTTGAACAGATTTATGAAGCTACTCGTTTACTAAAAAAACATGGCATTCATGTTTCACTTTTTTTACAACTCGGATATTTAAACGAAACCATTGGGGATATTAAGTTAACAATAAAATTGGTGGAAGATTTATTACCTGACGATATTGGTATTTCTGTTTCGTATCCTTTGCCAGGAACAGTTTTTTATGAAAAGGTAAAAGAACAGTTGAAGTTAAAAAGCAACTGGACAGATAGTGATGAATTAGCAATGATGTTTGAAAACACCTATAAACCTGAGTTTTATAAACAGTTGCAAAAATATATTCATAAAATGTATCAGTTTAAAAGGCAATTATTTTTCGCGAAACAATTGGTTATTAAACCAAATTCTTTAAATTTCAAACACGGTTTATCTTTGTTAAAAACAATACCGCTGTTGATTGTGGAAAAATGGAAATTAAAAAAAATAGAGCCTCATGCAACCGCAAGCCTTTGATACCTATGCAGAAAGCTATGATGAGCATTTTACAAATTCACTCATTGGAAGGGCTCAGCGTAATCAAGTATACCAGTGTTTATTAAATGAATTGATGCTAACTGATTTAAATGTGCTTGAAGTTAATTGTGG
>JBIISW010000107.1:0-8674 GCA_044340865.1 Bacteroidia bacterium
AAAACAGATGAAATATCTTCTATCTTAAAAGGTCAAGCGGGTACAACCATCAGTTTAAAAATTTTACCATTAGGAAAAAGCACACCACTTGCTTTAACTATTAAACGCGAAGAAATCAAAATAAAGGCAGTTTCGTTTACAAGCATGCTGAGTCCCGAAATTGGTTACATTAAACTAACAAGCTTTACAGAAAACTGTTCCAATGAAGTAAAAGAAGCTGTCGTAAAATTAAAAGAACAACAATGTAAATCTTTAATCCTCGATTTGAGAGGAAATCCAGGTGGACTATTAAATGAAGCCGTTAACATCGTAAATTTATTTGTAGACAAAGGCCAAGAAATTGTTTTTACAAAGGGAAAAATAAAAGATTGGGACAATAGTTACTTGTCTGTAAATAATGCATTAGATACACAAATACCATTAATTGTGATGGTAGACAATAATTCGGCATCCGCTTCTGAAATTGTGGCCGGTGCGTTACAGGATTTAGACAGAGCCGTAGTTTTAGGGCAACGCTCATTTGGAAAAGGATTGGTGCAACAAGTGAGGGATTTAACCTATAATACTAAATTAAAAGTAACTGTTGCAAAATATTACATACCAAGTGGAAGATGCATACAAGCATTAGATTATTCAAATAAGGATGATGAAGGAAGAGTTGATAAAGTGCCCGACTCCTTAATTACAGCATTTAAAACTAAAAACGGGAGAACAGTATACGATGGTGCCGGTGTACTGCCTGATTATAAAACAGACGCGATAAAATACAGTCAAGTATTGGCTGTATTATTTAGTAAAAATTATATATTTTCTTACGTCAATCAGTTTGTGGTTAAACATCCCGAGATTATTCAAAGCAAAGAGCCTATTGAACTGAATGATGAACAGTACAACGATTTCATTCTTTTTTTAAAAGACAAAGATTACAATTACAAAACTGAAAGCGATTACGCGCTTGAAGATTTAAAAACAGATGCACTTAAGGAAAACTATTACCAAACTATTGAATCAGAATATAAAGCGTTATTAGGAAAAATGGCCACTAATAAAAAAGATGACTTAATGCGTTATAAATCAGAAATCAAACAATTTATTGAGGAAGAAATAGCATCACGCATCTCATTTCAAAAAGGGCGGACGGAAACAGCCTTAAAATATGATAAAAGCATTGTCGAAGCAAAAAAATTATTGTCAGATGCTTCTAAACTAAAATCCATTTTAACGGTAATTGAAAAGCCAAACAAACCATTTAATAGCCGTAAAAAGTTTTAAATGGAGGAAAAAAACAATTTGAAAATGTAATCTAAATAGACTATTTTTGGATAAAATTAATTTAAACAAACTATCATGGGAAAAGGAGATCAAAAAACTAGACGCGGTAAAATTCAAGTAGGCTCATTCGGTGTTGTTCGCCCACGCAAAAAAGCATCAGCTAAAACAACTGCACCAAAAGTAAAAGTAGAAAAAGTAGCACCAGTTAAAAAAGCAGCCGCAAAAAAAGCAACCAAAAAAGAAGCTTAAAAAAATAACAAAAAGACCGCTAACAAGCGGTTTTTTTATATAACACTCAAAAAACAAACAACGGTGACACATTTTGAACCATCCAATTTAAAAATAGGCGTACTTGGCGGTGGGCAACTTGGGCGCATGCTCATACAAAGCGCTATTAATTATAACTTGTATGTATGTTGCCTCGACCCAGATGCAAACGCTCCGTGTAAAGCCATAGCCAACGAATTTACCAAAGGCAGTTTAACCGATTACGACACCGTTTTAAAATTTGGAAAAGATAAAGACATAATCACCATTGAAATTGAAAATGTAAATATTGAAGCCCTCAAAGAATTAGAAAAACAAGGCAAGAAAATATTTCCGCAACCAAGCGTTATTGAAATCATAAAAGATAAAGGATTACAAAAAATGTTTTACCAGCGTAACGACATTCCAAGTTCCGATTTCTTTTTAATTGAAAATAAAACACAGATAGAAAAATACGCATCCTTTTTTCCGTTTTTCCAAAAGCTTCGCACAGGCGGCTATGATGGAAAGGGCGTTGTAAAATTAGGTCATCCCAATAAAATTGAACAAGCATTTGATGAACCAAGTGTATTAGAACGTTTGGTAGATTTTGATAAAGAAATTTCGGTTATTGTGGCGCGCAACGAAAGTGGTGAAACAAAATGTTTTCCTGCTGTTGAGTGCGAATTTAACCCTGAAGCAAACTTAGTAGAATTTTTATTTTCTCCAGCCGCTATTAAAAAATCAGTTGACAAACAAGCCACTGACATTGCAATAAAAATTGCTGAAAAATTAAACATCGTAGGTATTTTAGCCGTAGAATTATTTGTAACCAAGCAAGGAAAAGTATTAGTAAATGAAGTGGCGCCACGCCCTCATAATAGCGGACACCAGACTATTGAAGGCAATATTACGTCTCAATTTGAACAACATTTGAGAGCCATTTTAAATTTACCATTAGGCGATACCTCTATTATTAAACCAGCCGTAATGATAAATATTTTAGGAGAAAAAAATTACGAAGGCGCGGCAAAATACGAAGGCTTAATTGATGCCATTAAATACAAAGGCGTTTACGTGCATCTGTATGGAAAAACAACAACAAAACCTTTTCGTAAAATGGGCCATGCTACTATTATTGATGATGATTTAGACCTAGCAAAAAAGAAAGCCATTATTGTAAAAGATTTGATTAAAGTGATTGCTTAATAAATGGGACGCTGATAGCCCAGAAAATGATGATTCGAACTAATTTTTTATGTTTGACTTTGTGTAAAAAAACCAATAACAAAAAACTAATAACCAATAACTGAAATTATGGTAGGAATAATAATGGGAAGCGCTAGTGATTTAAGCGTGATGAATGAAGCCGCAGAATTTTTAAAAAAATTACATATACCTTACGAAATAACGATTGTTTCGGCACACCGCACACCAGAGCGCATGTTTGATTATGCAAAAAATGCACACACCAAAGGCATTAAAGTGATTATTGCAGGAGCAGGTGGCGCCGCACATTTACCTGGCATGGTAGCTTCTTTAACAGCCTTGCCAGTTATTGGAGTGCCAGTAAAATCTAGTAACTCCATTGATGGTTGGGATTCTATTTTATCTATTTTACAAATGCCAAACGGCGTACCCGTTGCAACTGTTGCTCTAAACGCCGCACAAAATGCGGGCATTTTAGCTGCACAAATTTTAGGAAGTGCGGATACAACAATATACAACAACTTACTTTCTTTTAAAGAAGAGTTAAAAGAAAAAGTCATGAAGAGTATTGATGGGATGAAATAATTATTCGAATTAAGCTAAATAATTATATCAACAAAGTATTGTATTAAGTATTCTTATGTTTTGCTCTCACACAGACAAAGGCAAATCCTAAGTGTTTGGTATTTTGTTAGCAAAAAAGCCAAAAACGTTAATTAATGCTACAAATCATAGCCATTTTATAAAATCTAATCTTGTATTTTTAGTCAATCTATGACTACTCCAAAAACATTATCTGAACCAAAACCATTTTTAAAATGGGCAGGAGGAAAAACACAATTGAATATTATTAAATAGATTTAACGTAAAATTAATAGTGCCACATGAATTTAAATTTCAATATCAAATTGGCAGATGGATATTCGAGCAATTCGCAAATTGCAAGAATTTTAACTGAAAATTGGGTTAAAGAAAATTCATATTGTCCTTGCTGTGGCAATCTTCCTTTAAATGAATTTGAAAACAACAGACCTGTTGCTGATTTTTTTTGTAACAACTGTTCCGAAGAGTTCGAGTTAAAAAGTAAAAATGGTAATCTAACAAATACAATTACGGATGGGGCTTATTCTACAATGATTGAAAGAATCAATTCAAATCAAAATCCAAATTTCTTTTTTTTAACTTACACAAAGCAGTGGACAGTAAATAATTTTTTAATTATTCCCAAACAATTTTTCACTACAGATATAATTATAAAAAGAAAGCCACTTGCTCAAACAGCTAGGAGAGCTGGTTGGATAGGTTGTAATATTGACATCTCAAATGTAGCAGATGCTGGAAAAGTTTTTTTAGTCAAAAACTCTGAATTAATTGATAGGACAATTGTAGAAAATTCTTTTAAAAAGACTTTATTTATTAGAAGTCAAAGTTTTGATTCAAAGGGTTGGATTCTGGATATAATGTTATGTGTTGATTCTATTCCAAAGAATGTATTTACGTTAGAGGATGTTTATAAATTTGAAAATAAATTAAAATTAAAATATCCAAATAATAATTTCATAAAAGATAAAATCAGGCAACAATTACAGGTATTAAGAGATAAAGGAATTATCGAATTTATAAGTAGTGGTAATTATAAAAAAATATAACATGAAAGTATTTAAAATAGAGATTAAAGAAACTCTTTCAGAAATTATTGACATAAAAGCAAATACAATTGACGAAGCTATATTTAAAACTCATCAGTTGTATAGTAATGAGGAAATTATTCTTGGTTCTGAAAATCATGTCGGTACAGATATTATTGAATTTAATAACGAGGTTAGCCTTGACCAAAAATCGATTTTAATAAACGATGTAATTGAATATTTACTAGAGGATGAAAAAAAACATTTTGAAGAATTTAATTCACCTCCTGAAAATCATATTTATTTAAAACTTGTTAAATTAAAGCAATTATTAAATTAATAATAATGGATGTAAAAAAAGATAGTTCAGATTTTATAATATATACATCTTCTGATGGTGACGTTAGAGTAGATGTATTTATTAAGGATGAAACTGTATGGTTAACGCAAAAAGCTATTGGTGAACTCTTCGGAGTTCAAAGACCTGCTATTACAAAGCATTTAAGTAATATTTTTGATTCTGGAGAATTAAATGAAAAATCAGTTAGTTCCATTTTGGAACATACTGCAAAAGACGGAAAATCCTATCAAACAAAATTTTATAATCTAGATGCAATTATTTCAATTGGCTATAGAGTTAATTCAAAGCAAGCAACTCAGTTTAGAATTTGGGCTACAAATACATTAAAAGAATTTATCATAAAAGGCTTCGCATTAGATGATAAAAGATTAAAACAAGGAGGACAAGTTTTTGGGAAAGATTACTTTGATGAATTACTCGAAAGAATTCGTGAAATTCGAGCATCTGAAAGGCGTTTCTATCAAAAAATAACTGATATATATGCTCAATGTAGTGTAGATTATGACGTGAAATCAGAATTTTCAATAAATTTTTATAAAACAGTTCAAAATAAACTTCATTGGGCAATAACAAGAAACACTGCTGCTGAAATTATTGATAATAGAGCAGATTCAAAAAAGCCAAATATGGGATTGACTACTTGGAGAAATTCTCCAGACGGCAAAATTTTAAAATCTGATACAGGTATCGCTAAAAATTATCTTTCTGAACAAGAAATAAGAGAGCTTAACAGATTAGTTGAACTATACTTAAACTTTGCCGAACTCCAAGCTGAAAGAAATATTCCAATGAAAATGAACGAATGGACAGAAATATTAGATTCATTCTTAAAAATTAATCGTTATGAATTATTAAATAATTCTGGTAAAATTTCTCATGAAAAAGCAATTTTAAAAGCTGAATCAGAATATAAAAAATATAGAAAAACACAAGATGAAAAATTTGTATCTGATTTTGATAAAGAAATAAAAAAAATAAAATAATTGAAGTTAGAATAGTGCTAAGTTAAAATTAAGTGCATAAATCAACAAAACCTTAATCCTGCAGCTCTAACCAACGCATGGTTTTTTCATCAATGCTTTTCAAAATAAAACTAAACTGAGAAGATAATTTTTCGATTTCATTCGTGTCTGTTAATCCGCTTGCTAATTTATTTTCAATGTCTGTTTTCTTCTTTTCCAATTCTGGTAATTCAGATTCCAAACCTTCTAATTCTTTTTGCTCTTTATAAGAACGTTTCTTTTTTTCAGTAAGCACAGGTGTTTCCAAAACTGGCTTAGACACTTCTTCTACTTTCGTTTCTAGTGCTTTTTGTTTTTTTGCTTCGCGTTCCAATTCCTCTAACTCATCTTCGGAGTCAAATTTCCATTGGCGGTATTCGCTGTAATTTCCAGGGAAATCTTTCACAACTCCATTGCCTTCAAATGCAAATACGTGATCTACTAAACGATCTAAAAAATAACGATCGTGAGACACAATCAATACACAACCTTGAAAATCTAATAAAAACTCTTCTAAGGTTTGTAATGTCACAATATCTAAATCATTAGTAGGCTCATCTAATATTAAAAAATTAGGGTTACGAACTAACACGGTTAGTAAATACAAACGTCTTCGCTCACCTCCGCTTAGTTTGCTGACGTGTCCGTATTGTACTTCAGGAGGAAAATTAAAACGAGTTAACAACCCAGAAGCGCTTAGCGAGGTACCGTTAGCTAAAGGAATAAATTCGGCAATATCTTTCACAACTTCAATCACACGTTTATCATCCGCCACTTGAATTCCTTTTTGAGAATAGTAGCCAAACACTATGGTATCACCCACCGAAACTTTACCAGAATCAGGCGGCTCAATGCCTTGCAACATATTTATGAAGGTGCTTTTTCCAATTCCATTTGGTCCAACAATGCCTATTTTTTCACCTTTAATAAACGTGTATGAAAATGGATTCAATATTTTTTTATCGCCAAATGCTTTTTGCAATTTGGTAACTTCAATAATTTTACTTCCAATGCGTTCGACCTTTACACTTAATTCAATTTTTTTATCGACACTTTTTTTACGTGCTTTTGCTTCCACATCCACAAAGGCATCCACTCTCGATTTTGATTTTGTAGTACGAGCGCGTGGTTGTTTACGCACCCACTCTAGCTCACGCTTATATAAATTTTTTGCTTTGTCTAATTCAGATGCTTCAATCATCATACGCTCGGCTTTCTTTTCCATGTAATACTGAAAATTACCTTTGTATTCGTGCATGGAATAATTATCGATTTCAATAATTTTATCACACACTTCATCTAAAAAATAACGATCATGCGTTACTAATAAAATACTTTTTTTATACGAACGCAAATAATCTTCTAACCATTCAATCACTGTTACATCCAAGTGATTAGTAGGCTCATCCATGATTAATAAATCAGGCTCATTTAAAATAACTTGCGCTAAGGCTAATCGTTTTTTTTGTCCACCACTTAAGGTGCTCACTTTTTGTGTTAAATCTGTTAATGCTAAATTAGAACATACAAGCATAATTTGTGTTTCCACATTCCATGCTTCTAAATCATTCATTTTATTGGTTAAAATGTCTAATTGGTTTTCTGTTTTCTCTGTTGGATTAGCGTAATGTGTTTCCACCAAACGTGTGTAGTCAATCGCTGTTTTAACCATTTCACTATCGCCCGCATAAATAGCTTCGAGTAGTGTATGATTTTCATTTAATTCAGGTTCTTGACTCAAAAACGAAATTCTTAATTCTTTTCTAAAAACAACATCACCCGAATCAGCAATTTCTTGGCCTTGTAATATTTTAAATAAGGTTGATTTCCCCGAACCATTCTTTGCAATTAAAGCAACTTTATCACCGTAATTAATTCCGAAGTTTATATTTTTAAATAAAACTTTGTCGCCATAGCTTTTACTTAATTGATTTACTGATAATAAGTTCATTTTATGTTATTAGAGAAATTGTGAATGATTAAATTGTTTTGTCTTTTTAGTCCCTTATGTCTTTTCTGCCTATTTCTATGCTTTCAAATTTTTCTCAATGAGATAGCGTAATTTTTCTTTGGTAAGGTTTGAGTTGATTTCTCCGTTAACAGTTAGAGATACTGCTCCTGTTTGCTCAGAAACGGTAATAGCAATAGCGTCTGTCGTTTCTGTAATACCCACCGCAGCTCTGTGACGCATTCCAAAATTAGATGGAAAATTTTCTTTTTCAGTTACTGGTAATACACAACGTGCAGCCACAATTCGGTTATCTTTAATAATAACAGCACCATCATGCATTGGACTGTTTTTATAAAAAATATTTTCGAGCATTTTATCGGTTAAGGCAGAATCTACACTTTCTCCTGTATTAACATAAAACACTAAATCAGATTTCTTTGAGATGATGATTAAGGCTCCCGTTTTTGATTCACTCATCACAAAACAAGCATTAATAACAGCATCAGCGTTCAGTAAGAATTTACTACTCATGCTGCTTTCTGGACTTGAGAATGAAAACAATGCCTTCCATGATTTGTTTTTTAAAAATTCGTTAGACCCAATATAGAGGAGAAACTTACGAATCTCTTGCTGAAAAACAACCATCACGGCAATCACGCCAACATTGATAAATCGACCAAGAATAGTTCCTAATAGTTTTAATTCAAAGGCACGAACAATGATGTAAACGATGTAAATTAGCGTTAAGCCAACAAACACATTCACCGCTGCTGTTCCTTTCACCATTTTATATAATTGGTATAAAATAACAGATACTAATAAAATATCAATGACATCAACAATGCCAAAGGATATAAAAAGTATAGCTAAAGAATAATACATCAATTAAAAAAGGTTTTAAAAAATAACCACATAGGCTCACAGATATAAATAAACCTATGCTACTATGTGGTTAAGTTATGGATGATAAAAATTAAGCTGTTGCAGAAGAAAGAACAGAGTTCAT
>JBIISW010000005.1:0-43110 GCA_044340865.1 Bacteroidia bacterium
CCCACGTTTCCTGCTCCAATTACTGATACTTTTGTCATGATGTTTTTTATTTATAAATTATATATTAATGAATTTTGAATTTTCCCCACGAAAGTAAGATATTTTGGGCGTTTTGCAAAATAATCATGTATGGATTTAATGTTATGGTTTAGTCATTAAACTAACGATTAATTAACATCTGAAATTGGAATCTAAGCGACTTAAGCTTTAAATAAGGAACTTTTAATTTGTTCTTGTTTTTCGTTTGAAGATACACTTCATTCATAACCCATTTTAGTGCGAAACAACAATGATATTGTATTCTGTTTTTTTTAATAAACTAACGAACTGTTGAAATGCAGGTAAGCACGTTGTATCAGCCTCGCTTTCAGGAAAACCTAGCGTAACGACAATGATTGTTTTTCTTTGTTTCAATGTTTTGCAAAAAATTAATGGGCTGACATCATACCATGATTAATGGAAGCAATCACTTTTCCTTGAAATGATTTTCCAAAAAATGGAGAGTTTTTTGACTTCGAAGCATTATCTTTTTCTGAAATAACTGTTGTACCGGTTAACGTGAATAAGGTTAAATTGGCAAGCTTATTTTCAGCCACCTCTTGTTGTTTTATTCCTAAAATAGTGCGTGGATTTTCAGCAAACACTTCTGCTATTTTTTGAGACGTTATTTTTGATTGGCTCGATACTATACAATTAAAAGCAGTTTGAGTATTAATCATTCCATTGTCCGCTAAATCAAATTCTAAATCTTTACTTTCTATGTCCTGTGGTGCATGATCACTCACCACAACATCAATGATTCCATTTTCTAATGCTTTACGCAAAGCATTTACATCTTCTTTATTTCTCAACGGAGGATTCACTTTAAAATGAGTATCAAATCCTTCTAACAATGTGTCATCCAAAAATAAATTATACGCTGCAACACCAGCAGTTACATGTAATCCATTTGCTTTTGCCTTTTTTATTAATTCAACACTTCCTTTCGTAGAAATAGTTGGGATATGCAGGCGACCACCCGTATATTCCAAAATTTGTAAATTACGTTGTAACATTAATTCTTCTGCTATTGCTGGAATGCCTTTTAATCCGAGCTTTGTAGAAGTAATCCCTTCATTCATCTGTCCATCGTGTGAAATGGTTTTATCATCACAATGCGTAATAATAAAGCTATCAATACTTGAAGCATATTGTAAGGCACGTAAAACTAAACCAGCATCTTTAATTGGTTTTTTATAATCGCTAAAAGCAAATGCCCCTGCCAATTTCATATCGTACATTTCTGACAAATCTTTTCCTTCTTGCTCATGACTCACAGTGCCAATTGGAAATACGTCAACTATGTTGTTTAATGAACGACTCTTAATGTATTCTATTTGTGCTTTATTATGCAACGGAGGATTTGTTCCACTCATCACACATACACCAGTAAATCCGCCCTTTGAAGCAGCCGATAAGCCAGTTTGTAACGTTTCTTTATGTTCATATCCTGGATCACAAAAATTAACCTGCATATCAATCCAGCCTGCAGACACAAACAAATCTTTAATCTCTATTATCTTACTATTTTTTGTCGGAGCAATCTTATTTTTAATTTGAGTAATCACTCCTTTTTCAATTAAGATGTCTACCGTTTTATTATGAAATAGACTTTTTGAGTCTACTATGGTTGCTTGTTTAATTAATATAGTCATGTTTTTACAATTTTTAGTTTTTTAAATTAAATCCTATCAGCTACCTAAAAAAACGGATAATTAAGATTTCTCCCAATAAAAATAACAAAGCTAAAATTAAAAATAATTTCCATAATTTATTTCCATTGTTGGTTTCTTTTAATGATTGGATAATTGAAGATTCATCGCTCTTTAGCACTGTAAAGTTTTTTAAGCCCAAACTATCAGACCAAACCTTCAACTCGTCTTCGGTAAAAAAACGCATGTCAGATTCTTTTCTATCGTAATTAAAGCCTAATCCTAAAACAACTTTATCGGCTTGATTGACCGTGTAATGACCAGCTTCTGAAACTTGATTCTGGGTAAATAATGTGATCTTACTATTTATAATTCGTTGCTCAGGAATCATGTCAAAGTCAGAATTAGTTTGTAAAATATGAAGCGGCTGCTTTTTATCATTACTATCTAAACTAACATCAATAGCTTCTGAGGTCGAAGTTTTATAATAAATAGACGCTGGCTTTAAACTCAAAGCTCCTATTCTAATAAGTGTTGGAACGAATAAAGCATGCTTTAAGAAATTAGAGGAGCTCTCTTCACTTGAAATTGAAAAAAGATATATTCTTCCTTTTCCAATGTTTAAAAAACTCAACAATGATTCTCCGTTTTGCAATATAATAACAGATTCACCAGTGTTAAACTTGTTTTTCTTATATCTAAAGTGATTTTTTACTTTAGGCATGTCCATTTTTTCATTTAATTTTTCGAACACACCTTGAAAAAAAACTTGATCACTCTTTACTATTTGTGCATCAACTCGAGTTGTATCAACCAGTTCAATTTCTGGCAACTGCATACTTTTAAATGCACTTGTGTAGTTATTTAAATCAGACTTTAGGTTTGGAAATAAAACGACTGTGCCGCCGGAACTGACAAATTTATTTATTTCTACTATTAAGCCACTTGATATCGTTTTTAATCCATTTAGAATAATAAGATTCTTTTTAGAAAATAAATTGTAGTCGATGTTATCCTCTCTGTTCTCTTGATAAACAAACATGCTGTCATTCTGAAACAAGGAACTAAAATTTCTTGACGTTTTTTCATCAACACCATTTATAACCAATGTTGAAATAACCTTATTAGAATTAAAAGAAAAATAAAACGCATCGTCAAATGAAACTGGATAATCGTCAATCTTTAAAATACCATAATTAATTCCGCGTTCTTTAATGGTAAAAGAAACTTTAACTGTTTGTTTGCCCTTCGCATTTAAATTAAATGAAGTAAGTGAAACTTGTTTTTGATTAATAAGTAATTTTAGAGTACCTGCCTCCAAGTTTTTTTTACTGGCATTATTAATACTTACGTTTAATGTTTGAGTTGTTCCGAATTGTTGAACAGGACTTTCAAACCAAGCGCTGTCTATAAAAACATTATTTACTTCTTCAGAAATAATTGGAATAAGAAACATAGAACTTGACGTATCACAATTTTCTTTTAAAATACGCGATGTGTTTTTTTGAAAATCACTTAAAAAAAACTGTTGCTTGTTTTTAGAATTGGTGTTTTGTAGAAAATCTAACTGCCTTTTTATGACATCATTTATATCGCGGTTTGCAGATGAAATTTTCACCTCATTAACTTGTTCGATAAACTCATCTCTATTTAATAAACGCTGATGTTTTCCTAGAAAGTCATTTGTCAGTATTTGAAATCTATCATTTATATGGTATGCTTTTGCGATACTGATCGCACTTTCTTTAGCAGATTCTAATAACGTTCCTTTCGAACTGATATTCTCCATGCTGAAAGAATTATCGATATATACACTAACTGTTTTTTTACCAACCGCTATTTTCTGAGTGGATGGTATAAAGGGTTGAGAAAAAGCAAAAACCAAACACGCTACCGCTAAAATTCGCATCAGTAAAATCAATAACTCTTTGAGCTTTGATTTTTTCTCACTTTCAAATTTAATGTCTTTTAAAAATTGAACGTTTGTGAAATGAATAATTTTATGCTTTCGAAAATTAAACAGATGAATAATAAGCGGGATTGCAATGGCAAAAAGTCCAAATAAAAATGTAGGAAATAAAAAATTCATCAAGAGTAAAAATAAGAAAAATCTTGGTGATTAAATCAAAAGAATCTTATTATAAGAATACTACTTATGAATTAGAATGCTCTGATTCCACCATATTTTGAATGGTGAGAACGCCTTGTAATTCTGTTCAAGCCAACAAAACGTAAAGATAATTCGTATGCGCCTCTACCTGTTGAGACTTTGGTTAATTTAGATGCATTTACATCATAACTTAATCCTATGATATAGTTTTTCATTTCATACTGAACCACGCCAATAAAAGCGTCCAATCCACGATACAATACACCAAAATTAAAAGCATTACTCACTACATATCCCGTTACAACAGATTCTACTTTTGGTTTATAACTCAATAACATCCCTGCAACAAACTCTTGATGCTTGTTCTGAAATTGAAAATAACCCTTAGGCAAGATAGCCAAACTCGTATTTTTTAATCCAAAATAACCTTGAAAATATACCATTGCCCTTGTTCCTAAACCACTATTTCCATTTTTATACAGTGAAACATTATTATTATTAATATGGAAAGCTGAAAAACCAATATCAAAAATTCGAGCGTCATTGCTAGAGATTGTTTTTTCGGCAGATTTATATCGATAGTTAAATCCTGTTGCAACATCAACAAAATTAATTCTTTGCAAATTAACTAATTGCTCGCCAGTCGGTAAATTAGGATCATACGCCTTTCCAAAATATTGCTCACCCCATTGAAAATTGGCGTTATTTATGGACCGTTGATTGTAGTTTACTTTTAGACCACTACTAAATGAGCTGGTTCTTGTAATCTTTAAATGATACGCTACGTTCAATCCTGCCTGCATACTCACATAAGAACCATCACCAGATTTGTCGTAAAAACAATCCAATCCTACACCTAAGCTACCAGTTTTTCTTTTTTTTCCAACTCTTGCTGCTGCTGCAACGCCATAACTCGTAAATGGCTCTGTCAAAGCCTTCCATTGAGTTCTGTGTATGACTCCAACATCTACATTGTTTTCAAGACCAGTATTAGCTGGGTTTACAAAAGTTGGAAGAGCAAAAAATTGAGAAAAATGAATATCTTGAGCATATGCATGAACACTTAGTAAAAACAAGACAATAATTGCTATATTTTTTTTATTCCCCATTCCCTTTCTACTGCTTTTACTTTAAGTCCTTTCTCTATTTATATACTAACGAAAATCGTTTTCTTACTTTATAATGGTAACATTACCAGTTTTGGAAACCGTTTCGCCATTCTTTAATTTAGCTATCAATTGGTAAATGTATACGCCGGTTGAAACGGGTGTTCCTTTAAATTTGCCATCCCATTTATCTTTTGTATCCTTTCCTTCAAACATCATAGCGCCCCATCTATCAAATACTCTGAAGACTACTTCATTGATACAATTTCCATAAACTCCTAATTCATCATTATAACCATCATTATTTGGCGAAAACGCATTAGGAATAAACACATCACCACACAAAATAGAAATGTCTATACAATCAGAATCTTGACATCCATCAACTGTTGTAATATCAACACAATACCTGGTATCTTCATAAGGTTGAGCTTTTACAATAGAACATGTATAACAATCTAAAGCTGAAAAATCTGGTGTCCAAGTGAATGAAACACCAGTAAGGCCAGTTAAATATATTGATTCTCCTTGATATAATGCAATATTTGACGCAGCTAACGTTGCTGTAAAAACTGGTGATGGTAAAATATCAACTGTATTTGTATAAACACAATTATTAGCATCAGTGATACTTACTGTGTATAAATCAGGGCATAAATCAATAACTCCACTTAACGTTGAAGTAGCCGGTGACCAATTATATATATACGAACCTGTACCTCCAGATCCAATAATAGTTGCAACACCATTACAATTTCCACATGATGTGTTAGAATAAGATATTGCTCCTAATAATACAGTTGGCTCTGTTACAGTATGTGTTGTAACAACCGAACAAGATGGTGCTATAGATAACACACAAGTGTACGCACCTGCGGCTAAACTTGTAGCTGTATTTGTAGTAGATACATTTGGTGTCCAGTTATAACTTGTGGCCCCTGTTGCATTAATTAAAATACTTCCCGTACTTACTCCATTACAAAGTACATTTGAAACAGTAGCGGTATTAAATACAGGGTAATTTACAATATTAACTGTTCCAGAATTAACACTTGCGCAAACACCACCATTAGCACCTAAAACCGTATAGGTAGTTGTTGTACTTGGCGAAAAAGACTCTGTATTTGTGGTTGTACCTGTACTCCATAAATAACTCGTTGCGCCTGATACTGAAAGTGTGGCAACACTACCTGCACAAACTGTTGCCGAGCTAACTGTTAATGTTGGAGTCGGAATGACCGTTATCGTTTTTACTGCAGAATTAGTACAAGTCCCTGCGCCTACCACAACTGTGTAAGTTGTAGTAACAGATGGACTAGCAGTAGTGGAGCTGCCCGTTGTAAAAGTTAGTGTTGAAGACGGCGACCACGTATAAGTAGAGGAACCTGAGCCTGTTAAAATAACAGGCTGGCTTACACAAACCGTGTTAGTATTTGAGGTGAGCGTAACAGTTGGTGGCGAAGAAATGATCAAATCTCTTAGCACCGTACTTGTGCAACCACTAGCTAAAGTGACCAAAATAGTATATGTACCAGCCATCGTTGCATTGGTTACGGCAATGGTTGGGGTTTGTAAGGCAGACCCAAAACCACCTGGCCCGGCCCATAAATAAGTAGCGCCTGCACCGCCGCTAGTAACGGTTAAAGCGACTGACGAGCCGTTACAAGCTGTAACTGAAGGCAGTGTTACTGTTGGTGTTGGAGGAGAAGGAATAACAACTACAGTATACGTTTGTGGCGTTGGCGTCACACATGTAGAGGTAGGAATACCGGTAATAGTGTAAGACGTTTGTACTGAAGGATTAACAATGGCGCTAAACGTAGTGGCTACTGGTGGGTTCCAAGTCCAACTGTAAAGACCAGAGGTTGCTCCAGCAATTTCTATCTTTGTTGGGCCGCACGTTCTTGCTGTATCGGGAGGAAGAGCTGGCGAGCATATAGAAGGCGCGACATAAGCCGAACCAGGAAATGATAATGACAGTAAGTTGTTTACAGCAGCCGCTTTATTAGCTGAACTTAAAATCACCGCAAATTTAAACGTTCGAGTTTCTCCAGGTAAAAAATTAGTGATTTTGTATGACAATTGTATAGCATCATCGTTATAAAAAGAAGCGCCGAGCGTTTGTGTAAACCCGATTCCATTCCATATACTAAACGCATTTCTGTTTGTAAATCCGCCATAAGAAACTCTAAAATCTGACCCCACAGCCGCAAATGCCATGTATGAAGCTGGCATAACAGCTGTGGAGTTTTGACGAGCGCTTACACACGCTAAAGGTAAGCCAGGACAAGCACTAAAACCAGGTTGATCCTCAATTGTATTAGTGGTTTGAAAAAGCATTGTGCCACCGGGGTAAGATTGGTTATTATCTGGATCCACATTCCGATAATAATATAATTCCGGAATTACAGAGGCAGAATTGTTGGTTAATGACACGGTTGTTAAATAATGTAAATCATTTGTTTGTACAAAATAATTGATTTTAGCCTTAATATTAGTTGTGCCTGATATTACAGAACCACTCCAATCTACATTAGAGCAATTTAAAACTTGAGAATAGCTTACTGAAGGCGTATTAGCAATTTGTAATAAACTATTAGTGCCTGTGCCAGCGCAGTTATTACCAAAATTTGGTCCTGCTGCAGTATTTCCGACACCTAATCCCCAACCGTTTTCTCTACCTCCTGGCGTAAAAAAATCACCATTAAAGGTAGCCCAAGCATTAAGTTGTGGATTAGCCACAAAGCCAAAAAAACCTCCACCTCCTCGCGGATGCATGCCAGCTGGAACAGGGGTAGCATTTGTGCCTTCAAAACCTCCTAAGTTGTTTATGCCTATTTCAACATTGTTGCCTTTAATATATGTTCCATTACCTACAACCTGTGCCATTACTATGGCGCTGGATAGCATTAAAGCAAACGTTAACAGCAATTTTCCTAATTTTAATTTTAAATTCATTTTTATTAGTTTTGGATGTATTTTATATATTAATTTCTTTTATTTCACTTATTAGTAAAGATAAATATACATTATTTATTTAAATAAAAACAACAACACTTAGCGAAACATCGGTTTCAGTTTGTGTAAACGCCTTTTCAAAAAGTTAAAAATTGTTCCACATAAAAAGTAAGAATGATTCCTTAATACCGAACAATTTTAGTTTATTTTACTAAAAATTACATTTTTTCGAATACACCCCCCTTTTTTTAATAAAAAATTAAAAAATAATTGCTTTTTTTGTTTAACACCCCCTTTATTTTTTATAAATTTGTAAAAAATATATAAAATATGTCTACAAGAAGAGTTTTAGCTATGCAGGAAGTTGGAAAACGAACTCCTGTTGAATTTAATAATAACAACCAACAAGTTTCAAAATATTATGGAGCAAATGTGTTTGGATTAGACGCCATGCGCGAGTTTTTATCAGAAGAAGCCTTTAATAGTATACAAAATTCTATGAATCAAGGCACCATTGTGGAGCGTAAAATGGCTGATCAAGTAGCCTCTTGTATGAAAGCTTGGGCGCAAAGTAAAGGGGTAACTCATTTTACACATTGGTTCCAACCGTTAAGTGGGGCAACTGCCGAAAAACATGATGGTTTTTTTGAACCAATTGAAGGCGGGAGAGCCATTGAACGTTTTAGCGGAAATGCTTTAGTGCAGCAAGAACCAGATGCTTCTTCTTTTCCAAATGGTGGCATACGTAACACCTTCGAAGCACGTGGCTATACGGCTTGGGACCCAACTTCACCAGCATTTATTTGGGGAGAAACATTGTGTATTCCAACCATTTTTATTTCGTATACAGGCGAATCATTAGATTTTAAAACGCCATTACTAAAGTCACTTCATGCTATTGATAAAGCGGCAACAGATGTGTGCCAATATTTTGATAAAAATGTCACTAAAGTTATTGCCACGTTAGGTTGGGAACAAGAATATTTTTTGGTGGATTCAGCCTTGTATAATATTCGTTTTGATTTACAACAAACAGGGCGAACCTTATTTGGGCATGCACCTGCTAAAGGCCAGCAATTAGAAGATCATTATTGGGGATCAATCCCTGAAAGAGTTGCAGCGTATATGCGCGACTTTGAGTACGAATCTCATTTATTAGGCATTCCGGTACGTACGCGTCATAACGAAGTTGCGCCAGCTCAATTTGAATGTGCGCCTGTTTTTGAAGAAACAAATTTAGCGGTTGATCATAATTTATTATTGATGGATGTGATGGAAAAAGTTGCTATTCGTCATAATTTTAGAGTATTGATGCACGAAAAACCTTATGCAGGAGTTAACGGTAGCGGAAAACACAACAACTGGAGTTTAGCAACTAATACAGGTAAAAATTTATTATCGCCAGGCAAAACACCAAAAACGAATTTACAATTCTTGACGTTTTTTGTCAACACCGTAAAAGCTGTTTACGAACACGCTGATTTATTGCGCGCTTCGATTGCATCGGCTAATAACGATCACAGACTTGGCGCTAACGAAGCACCTCCAGCTATTATGTCTGTGTTTTTAGGAGAACAATTATCAAAAGTGTTGGATGAATTAGAAAAAGCGATTCATTCTGGAAAAATGAGCCCAGAAGAAAAAACAGCTTTAAAAATGAATATTGGAAGAATACCAGATATTTTATTAGATAATACAGATAGAAATAGAACATCTCCTTTTGCATTTACTGGAAATAAATTTGAATTCAGAGCAGTTGGATCATCTGCTAATTGCGGCGGGCCAATGACTGTTTTAAACGCCATTATGGCTGAACAATTAGTGTCATTTAAAAAAGATGTAGATGCACTCATTACTAAAAAAGTGGAGAAAGACGAAGCTATTTTTCAAGTATTAAAAAAATACATCATCGAAAGTAAGCGCATCCGTTTTGAAGGAAACGGATACGGTGATGCATGGAAAGCAGAAGCTAAAAAAAGAGGCCTGTCAAATATTCCAACAACACCGGGAGCTTTAGAAGCCATGATTACAAAAAAATCATTAGCCATGTTTGAGTCTCAAGGCATTTTAAATCATCGTGAACAAGAAGCGCGTTATGAAATTAGCTTAGAGACGTATACTAAAAAAATACAAATTGAAAGTCGAATTATAGCCGACATGGTTGATAATCAAATTATACCAAGTGCTTTAACGTATCAAAAAGTTTTAATTGACAATGTAACAGGATTAAAAACTATTTTCAGTACAACGGATTTTAAAAAAGTAAGTGATACTCAAATTGCTTTAATCAAAGAAATTAGTGATCGCGTAGCCATTATTAAAAAAGCGGCTGATGATATGACTGAAGAGCGCAGAAAAGCAAATAATTTAGATAGCTCTAAAAAACAAGCCCACGCGTATTGCGAAAAAGTTAAACCGTTTTTTGAAACCATTCGTTACAACGTAGATAAATTAGAAAACATTGTGGATGATGCGACTTGGCCATTACCAAAGTATAGAGAAATGTTGTATTTAAGATAAACTAATTCATCTGCTTATTCAAAAAATCCCCATGTTGTTTAACATGGGGATTTTTTTTAGATAGAACTTGTTAGTTGTTTTTTAACTTGTATAAACTTCCTCCTTTTTCGAAAAGTTTATCAATGCGCTTTTCGACTTCAGGATTCTTTTCTAAAACAGGTGCATGATGTGGTTTAATTCTTGCGTCAATTATCATCGCATCGCAGGCAAAATGTTTAAATTCTATTTTCGAATTTATACCATAGATATCATGGCTTGGATTAGATCGTGTAAAGGTTACCCATAACCAATTCTTTAAATTTTCCGCAGTAAATTCAGAATCATCAGCAATAACAATTAATGGAAACTGACTAAATAAATCTTCTTTTACCTCGTTATTAAAATCTTCAAACTCTTGTTTTGCTTTGTCATACGACTGAAATTTATTTCCTTGAAAAATTAACACCCCATCAAAAACAAGACATGGATTTATAAATGTTTTTAGTGATTTAAACTCATCTGAAATCGTTGTTCCTAATTCTCTTTTTTTATCGCCATAAGCGGCCACCACTATTTTACTTCCAGTGTTTAATCCTGAACCGCTATAGTCTAGCGTATCCATACTTGTGTTCGTATAAAAATGCAAATCTCGTTTTAAATCAATGCGCTCGAGCATGTATTTATAAAACTCTTTTTCGTTATGGGTACTAAGTTTCTGAGTTTCGTCGGCTGTGATAAATAAAAATTTAGCTAAACTTAACTGACCTTTTCCTAAAATAAGATTGGCTTGAGTCAGCAATTCTGCTGGTTGTTTTGTTTGATTATAGGGCGTATAACGTTCACTGCCTATTGCTAATAATAAGGGATGAACTCCAGCGGCATCAACAGCGTGAACCTCTTTAACCCCAGGCAATTCGTGCTTTATGGCGTCGCCCGTTAATTCATGAATCAACTCACCAAAACTTGTATCCTCTTGTGGAGGCCTCCCAACTGCGGTAAAAGCCCAGATGGCGTCTTTACGATGATACACTTTATGTACCTTCATTAAAGGAAAATCATGCTTCAAACTATAATACCCTAAATGGTCGCCAAAAGGTCCTTCTGGTTTATTTTCGTTTGGAAATACTTCGCCAGTAATGACAAAATCTGCATCAGTGCTAACACAAAAACCATCCTTATACGTGTATCGAAATCTTCTTTTACCTAAAGCGCCTGCAAAAGTTGCTTCGCTTAAACCCTCTGGCAATGGCATCACTGCAGCTAATGTGTGACTTGGTGGGCCACCAATAAAAATTGAAACCTTTAATGGTTTGCCCAACTTATTTGCTTTTGATTGATGAACTCCTATGCCACGATGCAATTGATAATGTAATCCAATTTCCTTATTTAAAATATAATCATTTCCTGTTAACTGAATGCGGTACATTCCTAAATTAGAATTCATGACGCCTGGTTTATCAGCATCTTCGGTGTAAACCTGAGGAAGCGTTACAAAAGCACCACCATCTTTTTCCCAATGCTTTATTAACGGAAGTTTATCAATGGTTATTTCTTTGTACAAAACAGGTTTCGAGAATGGATTTTTTAATGGCAACGCCGAAAAAGCCGTTAAGGCGATGTTTACATATTTCAATGGGTTTTTCAAGCCTTTGATTGGATTGTTTTTCAAATCAATCAATGTTTGCATTTTTGTAAATGTATCTCTAAAAATAAATTTACTACGCTCTAAACTTCCAAAAATATTGCTGGCACATTTAAATTCACAGCCTTTTACGTTTTCAAACAATAATGCTGGACCGTTCATTTCATAAACTCTCAACTGAATTGCCGCCATTTCTAAATGAGGATCAACCTCTTCGGTTATTCTTATCAAATGGTTATGCTTTTCTAAGTCGTCGAGACAGGATTTTAAATCTTTATACATATCGTTAATTAAACACCTTAAATATAAAGAGGTTTAAATTAATATTTACATTTGATGTTTTAATTTTATATGATAAGTTCACAACACAAAGAAATTGCTATTAAATGGTTTGAAGCCTTTAATACGCATGATTTAGAAAAACTATTGAGTTTGTATCATCAATCAGCCAAGCATTACAGTCCAAAATTAAAAATTCGTTTACCCGAAACACAAGGTTTAATTTGCGGAAAAGATGCCTTAAGGCATTGGTGGCAAGATGCATTTGAAAGAATTCCAAGTTTAAACTACGAGGTAATAAAACTCACCGCAGATGATCAACAAGTTTTTATGGAATACATCCGTCACGCAGATGGCGATGAGGATTTAATGGTTGGCGAAGTTTTAGAAATTGAAAATGGATGCATTATGTATTCGAGGGTTTATCATGGATAAAACCATGTTAAAAAAATACATTATTTTTGCGACCTAAAAACTATCACATTATCTTAAATTATATAGTTGAATAAACATCAACTTTTTAATAATTAAACTGAATAAAAAAATAATTTAAACATATGAAAACCATCGACAACCTAAATTTTTTAAATAAACGCGCTTTAGTGAGGGTAGATTTTAATGTGCCATTAAATGAGCATTTTGACGTAACCGATACAACACGCATCGTTGCAGCTATTCCAACGATTAAAAAAATTATTGAACTTGGCGGAAGTGTTATTTTAATGTCGCATTTAGGGCGTCCTAAAGATGCTTCGACAGGCTCAGCAAATAATACTAATAGCAAATATTCTTTAAAACACACTGTAAATACAATTTCAGATTTACTTGGTTTACCTGTTGATTTTGCTAATGATTGCATTGGCGATGAGGCGTATTCAAAATCGGGAGCATTAAAACCAGGACACGTTTTATTATTAGAAAATTTACGTTTTTATAAAGAAGAAGAAAAAGGAGATGTTGCCTTTGCAGAAAAATTAAGTAAACACGGTGACATTTATGTAAACGATGCTTTTGGAACTGCGCATCGTTCGCATGCTTCAACAGCTGTGATTGCGCAATTTTTTAAACCTGATGCAAAGTGTTTAGGTTATGTGATGGCTAACGAAGTGGCAAGTATCGATAAAGTCATTAACGGTGCTGAAGCTCCTTTTACTGCTATTGTTGGTGGTGCAAAAGTGAGTGATAAAATTTTAATTATCGAACAACTCATGAATAAAGCCAACAATATTTTAATTGGTGGAGGTATGGCATTTACTTTTGTAAAAGCGATGGGCGGCACAATTGGCAAATCATTATGCGAAGATGATAAATTAGAATTAGCTAAAGAATTGTTAGCTAAAGCAAAAGCAAAAGGCGTTAACTTATACATTCCTACAGATGCAATTATTGCAGATAACTTTGCAAATGATGCTGCTACACAACACTGCAACATCAATGAAATACCCGAAGGATGGATGGGCTTAGATATAAGCACAGAAACCATAAACACTTATTCGGAAGTGATAAAAAACTCAAAAACTATTTTATGGAATGGGCCAATGGGCGTATTTGAAATGAGTAGTTTTGAAAATGGAACTAAAGCAGTTGCTCTTGCTATTTGTGAAGCTACTAAACATGGCGCTTATAGTTTAATTGGTGGCGGTGATAGTGTTGCGGCTATTAATAAATACAACTTAGCTAATCAAGTAAGCTATGTAAGCACTGGTGGTGGAGCCTTGTTAGAATACATTGAAAATGGAACCTTGCCAGGAGTAAGTGCTATAAATTAATCACGCTATTTTATATTGTTAGTTTAGTCGAAATCTTTGCCCGATTACGGTTACAATTATTAAAAAAATACATTATATTTGAAACTTAATAAAAATAAAAACATGGAATTATATTTAGACTCAGCTAACCTTAAAGAAATTGAAGAAGGTTTTAAATTAGGATTTTTAAGTGGCTTAACAACTACGCCAACCTTTATGCAAAAGGAAGGTATCACTGATATTGATGGCACTATTGTAAAATTAAGTAAAATAGTTCCTGTTCTTCAAATTGAAGCATTAGGCAATACAGCTGAAGAAGTTTTAGCAGAAGCTGAGCGTCAATTAGCTTTAGGTTTAGATCCTAAAAAAACAGTATTTAAAATCCCCGTTTCATTAGAAGGTGTAAGAGCATGTAAAATGTTACGCGATAAAGGCTATTTAGTAAACGTACATTTAGTTTATACATTACAACAAGCTTATATGGCTATGCAAGCTGGCGCAACGTATGTGTGTCCATTAGTTGGTCGTTTACAAGATCAAGGTCATGATGCATTAACATTAGTTGAGCAATGTGTGGACGCAGTTGAAGTTTACGGATATGATACAAAAATCATGTTCTCATCTGTACGTCATGCTGAGCACGTTCGTAATGCGATTAACATTGGTGTTCATACTATTACAGTTCCATTAAAAATCATCAAACAATTAACTGAAAATAACTTCACTACATTAGGTACGGATCAATTTATTCAAGATACGCGTTTAATGATGGTAAAAGTGAAAGAAGCTATTAAAGCAACTAATCCTTTAGTAGCAGAAAACACTTCAGTAACTGACGCTATTATTAAAATGACTGAATTTGGATTTGGTGCAATCACGGTAACTAAAGCGGATGGTAGCATTAAAGGTGTATTTACGGATGGAAGTCTTCGCAAATTAATTGGCGAAAAAGGAAGAGATATCTTAACTAAAAATTTATCTGATTTAGAATACAAAGAACCTATCACAATTGATGGAAACGTACTTTTAAATGATGCAAATACATTGTTTAAGAAAACGAACGTTGATACTATTGTAGTTACTGAAAACGGCAAACCAGTTGGTATGTTAGATATTCAGGATATGAAAGGATAAAACTATTTTAAAAAAATAAGGTTACTTGTTAATACCATCATTATAAAAAAAATCATGAAACATTTATTCTCAATAACCTTATTTTTTATTTGTGCATTAAGCACTTATAGTCAAATTTCAATAACAGGAAGTCAAATGCCTGCTTCTGGAGATACTGCTAGATACAGCAATGCATTAGCTTCAAGTGTTGGAAATTACACCGTTACAGGGGCAAATTATAATTGGAATTTTAGCACACTTATTCCTACAGGCCAAGCCGTTAGAAAATTTCTAGCATCAACCTCAACACCGTATTTCTTTTATTTTTTACCTCCTCAGTTTGGTGAAAAAACATTAGACTCTCTTCCAATACCAGCTATTCCTGGACTTGGTTCAACAATTTCTATAAAAAATATTTATAGTTTTTACCGTAAAACCCCCATTATTGGTACAACCACATCGTTTGATGCGGAAGGATTAGGGTTAACATTATCAGGCATTCCAGTAGGAGCAACGTTTACAGACAATGATGAACTGTATCAATTTCCATTAAATTATTTAGATAGAGATTCGTCTACTTTTAATTTAACTACGCCTACAAGTACTTTAATTCCTTTTACTTATAAAAAACGTGGTTACAGAATCACCAAAGCCGATGGTTGGGGCTCTATTACAACGCCATACGGAACAGCAAATTGCTTAAGAGTAGTTACGACTCAATACTCTATTGATACGATTAAAATAAATGCCTTACCTGCTCCATTTAATAAATTTGGATTTCCGAATTATGAAAGAAAATACCAATGGTTAACATTAGGAGAAAAAATCCCCTACTTTGAAATTATTGGAAATGTGGTTGGCACCAATTTTACACCAACACAATACAGATACAGAGACATTTCAAGAACCTTTGTAGGATTGAAAGAAGAAAGCACTGCATTAATTGCCATTAGCGTATTTCCAAACCCTACAAATCAGGATTTTACAGTGATCATTCCACAACAAAATGAAACAGTACATTGTGTGGTAACTGACTTACAAAACAAAGTGGTATTAACACAATCATTCGAAAAAAATAACGATGTGTTTAATGAGCATCATATTCAAACAGAATGGTTATCGAAAGGGATATATTTCCTAACATTAACAACCTCTACACACAAGCAAAATCTAAAAATAATAGTGCAATAATTTTATATAGTCAATAATTAATTTATTTTTACCAAAAATTTTTAAAACCATCATTTATGAGTTCACATCACGACGATCACAACCATTCAACAGAACCTAAAAAAGTTCATTTCAGTACACCTTTAATATTAGGACTTGTTACCACTTTATTAATTTTAATTGCAGTTAGTACCTGCGACAACAAAAAACACGAAGCCTCTGAAGAAGGTGCAGCTGCAACACATGAAGAAGTTGTAACTGAAACTCATCATAACACATCAACTGTAGCTCATGAAGTAGCTGTTGATACAACTGTTAAAGCAAGTGTTGATACTTTTGCTATTGATACTTTAGCAGCACATAAAACAAACACATCACACTAAAAATAGTTTCCTATTTTACTTAACAAAAAAGGCAGAATAATTATTCTGCCTTTTTTTATGTGTATGTTTTAAAGTTTCAATAATTCTTTAGCATTCTTTAATGCGGCTTCGGTTGGTTTACCCGAACTAAGCATTTTTGCGATTTCTTCGATACGCTCACTTTGTTGTAATACCTTAATGTGTGAAGTTGTTTTATCTGTTTGATCTGTTTTGTAAACAAATAAATGATTTTCTCCTTTGCTCGCCATTTGCGGCAAGTGCGTAATAACAATAACTTGAAGCGATGAACCCATCTGTTCGAGAATAACACCTATTTTATCTGCCACATCACCACTTACTCCAGTGTCAATTTCGTCAAACACGATGCTAGGCAATAACGTTCGCTCTGCTAATAATGATTTTAAACACAACATCAATCTTGAAAGTTCGCCACCAGAAGCTGCCTTTCCAATCTCTTTAAAATCCTGCCCTTTATTAGCAGAAAACAAAAATTCAATTTTATCTAATCCATTGATTGTAAATTCTTCTAACTGTGAAATAGAAATGTGAAATTGTGCATGAGGCATAGATAAACTCGCTAACATGCTTTTTACTTGCGCTTCAATATCCGAAACAGATGCTTTTCTTTGTTTTGAAAGATTCTTGGCTAAACTTAAACATGAATCATATTGAACCGTTATCTCTTTTTTTACTTTTTCAATGTGCGTTTCAATAGAAGAAAATTGCTGTAACTGATCTTCAAATGTATGCTTGATACCCAATAATTCCTCTTCTGTTTTGACTTGATGTTTTTTAAGTAACTTATTTAATTTATCAAGTTGTGTATTCACAATTTCTAACTTTTCATTATCATACACCACATCATCTTCAGTTGCCATAATATCGGCATTGAGTTCTTTTAATTCAATGCTTAACGAATGAATGCGCTCATGCAATTCATTAAACTGTGCGCCGTACTTTGAAATACTTTGTAAGCCTTGCTTAACTTGCGCCAATACAGATAGCATATTTTCATCTCCACCATTAATGGCTTCGCTGGCCTTTACTAAATGTCCTTTTATAAATTCAGCATTTTCAAGGGCTTCACTTTCTGTTTCTAAGGATACTAATTCTCCTATTTTAATATTAGCTTCCTCTAATTCTGAAAATTGAAACTGAACGTAATCAAATTCTTTTTTAGCTTGTGTTTCCTTTTCAATGAGGACGGCTAATTGTTTTTTTAATTTTTGTAAACCAGCATACTCTATTTTGTATTGAGCGTAATCTGATTTTGTTTTAGCAAATGCATCCACTAACTCTAATTGAAACTGATTTTCTTTCAATAAAATTGTTTCATGTTGAGAATGAATATCAATCAATTGTTCGCTCAACGCTTTTATAACAGTCAATGTAACAGGCGTGTCATTTACAAATGCCCTTGATTTTCCTTCAACCGTAATTTCTCTTCTAATGGTTGTTATGTCTTCGTAATCTAATTCGTTGGCATCGAAAAAAGAATTTAATTGATAGGGCGCAATATGAAAGCGCGCTTCAATGATGCATTTCTTTTGCTTGTTATTTAGTACGTTCACATCAGCGCGATGCCCCAATGTTAAACCCAATGCTCCTAATAAAATAGATTTACCAGCTCCTGTTTCGCCTGTAATAACAGTTAATCCGTTATTGAAGTGAATTTCTGTTTCTTCAATCAAGGCAAAATTTTGTATCCGTAAACTTTGTAACATAGATTATAAATATCGACAATTAAATAAGTTTAATGTTTTTGTTTTTGTTAAAAAGATAAGTGTTTTTTCAACAAAACTTATTTTTCAAATTTTAACCAATAATTATACATTATGATTCAATCATTAAATATATATTTTCACCCAAAGGCCTGTAACTTTATGCTAAATCAATCGTAATATTAGTATAATAATTAAAAAAGATGAGGCAGCTAAAGATTATCAAACAAATTACCAATCGAGAAACAGCATCTCTTGATATGTATTTGCAAGACATTGGCAGAGTTGAATTAATTACTGCTGAAGAAGAAGTTGTACTAGCACAAAAAATTAAACAAGGCGACGAGATTGCTTTAGATAAATTAGTAAAAGCCAATCTTCGTTTTGTTGTTTCTGTTTCGAAGCAATATCAAAATCAAGGATTAAGCTTGCCCGATTTAATTAATGAAGGAAACATGGGATTGATTAAAGCAGCAAGACGATTTGACGAAACGCGTGGTTTTAAATTTATATCGTATGCCGTGTGGTGGATTAGACAAAGTATTTTACAAGCCTTAGCTGAACAATCGCGCGTAGTGAGGTTACCCTTAAATAAAATTGGTGCCATTAATAAAATTAATAAAACCTTTGCTTTACTAGAACAGCAATTAGAAAGAGAGCCAATACCAGAAGAGATTTCTGAAATGATTGATATGTCGCCAGCTGATATCAGAGAATCGATGAGAAGCCAAGGCAGACACGTGAGCATGGATGCTCCCATTGGAAACTTAGAGGACGCAGGCAGTATGTATGATTTAATGGCGAATGGAAATAGCTCGCCAGATAATGATTTACTGCTTGAAAGTTTACGAAAAGAGATTGACCGTTCTTTAGCAGGATTAACGCCCAGAGAAATGGATGTATTGAAACTGTATTTTGGATTAAACGGAAGCCATCCACATTCATTAGAAGAAATTGGCGAAAAATTTGAATTAACCAGAGAAAGAGTAAGGCAAATAAAAGAAAAAGCAGTGCGCCGCTTAAAACACTCCTCACGAAGTAAATTATTAGCGGGCTATTTAGGATAACAGTTTTGTTTAGTGTGTAAGTTGAGTGGAAACGGGGGCTTTGTGTTTAGGGCCTCCGTTTTTTTTATGCCACATTATTGAAGAAAATATTAATATAACGGTTTAGGGCTTTGTGGGATACTAAAAAAATTAATGTTTTGATTTTAGAGTACAAGCCATTAAAAGAAATGTAATTCTAATTGTTTTTTGTGAACTTAATCTTTAAATAACTTCACTTTGCAGTCATAAAACTTATCGATAATTAATACCAAACAAGACTGAGATTCAAAGGTTTGTTGATTGCCTTCTTCTTGTTTATAATACAATTTAATTTCTCGATTATCTTTTATAAGGCGATTAACGGTTAAGGTTGTTTGTTTAAACGAACTGCTTGGAATAATTGCTATAACGTATTGTTTCGAAAAATCAATGGAGGTTGGAAATCCATCTGTGCCCATTGTCGTAGCTGTTCCAAAAATATGTTCAAAGTCCTCGCGTGTTGTTATTTTTGGGTTTTTTAGTGATCCTACAGCGTAAGTGTTTTTTACAAAATAATGTTTGGCTTCGGTATAAGGTACATTTGTAATATTGGATTGAACAATAGTGGTGTTTTGTTTATACACTTTAATACATGCACTAAAATAAAATAGAGACAAACAACAGGCGATGGAAATTTTACTTTTCATGTTGAGATAAGATAGCTAAAAAAATTGTAATGATTCAACTAACTAACAGTTAGGTGCATTGAAAATAAGAAAAGCGATTAGTTTTCGCAAATAATATAGTCCACCATTTTAGTGTAAGCCTTTTCACGCAATTCATTCAACGCATTAAACTCTTCGCTTGCCATCATGTCTTTGATTGATTGCACATTTGGAAACGTAAAAATGGCTGTTGTTTGGATGCCACTATTTCCCATTATCTGCTCGATTGTGCGGTAGCGACCTACATTAACTGCACCATACAAATTAAAAACGCCTGCAATTTGAAATACATAAGAATTATAACTGAACACGTCATTCGGGTTAGGAATAGCAGTCACAATTAAATATATGTTAGTATCTGACTTCACAATCCGTTTTTTTATAAGGCAACTAAATTAGAATAATTTAATTATAAAAAAAACGAGAAGGGCTAATTATTTACTTTTTTGAGGTCAAATGGTCAAAAACGCCGTCCCAAAGTTTAATTCGTTTTTGTAAAGAAAGAATGGTTGCCTCTTCAGCCTCTTTCCAAAATTGCTCATTTTCGCCACACAAGTTAGCGGTCATTTGTAAAGCTAGGTGACTGTGATGATCCCCATCCACTTCAATGTGTCGTTCTAAATAATACTTAAAAACAGAAATATCATTCGGGAAGTTTTTATGAATGTCGCTAATAATCGACATAAACATGCCTGGAATTAAATCTTCACGACCAAAGGTAAATATAGCAGACTGCAAATATTCTTTTTTGCTATTAATAATTTGAAACGTAAATTCCACAAATTCTCTGGCTTCTTTAGGAATGTCGGCTTTAGTAAATGCTACATCAAAATCGTTTGTTTCTTTTAATATTGAAATAAATGATTCGATTTGTTTTGTGTCGGCTCCGCATTGCTTCATGGCATCAACATACAATTCGAAATGGCTTTTTCTATTCCCATCTAAATCCACATCAGCTTCTTCGCCAACAACTATCTCATTAATCAAATGCCTTGTTTCAGCATTGCCTTTAGGAAACCAAGGCGCAGTCGTACACGTTAAATTTGTTTGCAATGTTTTAAGCAACGACATAAAATCCCAAACGGCATAAATATGATATTGCATAAAAATTTTTAAATCATCCACATTTTTAATCATAGAATACACTTTGTGATTCATGATTTGTTGCCTAAGTGGTTCTATGTTTAATTTTAATCTTTCGATGTGAGTGTTCATATGAGAAAAGTAATTCTGTTTTTATTTCATCATACTCTTGATATGACACTTTAAAAACAAACAACCATAAAAATGGTTTAAAAGTAAATTGATAAAAAATAATTCGTTATTCCACCGTTACACTCTTTGCTAAATTACGCGGTTGGTCTACATTACAGCCACGCATCACTGCAATGTGATACGATAATAATTGCCAAGGAATAACAGAAACTAATGGCACTAACGATTCATCGGTTTCAGGAATTTCTATGACATAATCTGCAATGTTTTTTACTTCTGTATCGCCAGATGTAACAATAGCAATGATTTGTCCTTTACGTGCTTTTACTTCTTGAATATTACTGACTACTTTTTCGTAGTTAGGCCCTTTAGTTGCAATTACAAACACTGGCATATGGTCGTCAATTAAAGCGATAGGCCCGTGCTTCATCTCTGCGGCAGGATATCCTTCTGCATGAATGTATGATATTTCTTTTAATTTTAAGGCGCCTTCTAAAGCCACAGGAAATGAATAACCTCTTCCTAAATACAAGGCATTTGTACTGTCTTTATATTTTTCAGCAATAAGTTTAATAGTATCATTTAATTTTAAAACGGCTTCTATTTTTTGAGGAATAGCTTCCATTTCGTATAATAGCTGACGGTAGCGGCTTTCCGCTAATGTGCCTTTTGCTTTTGCAACATGCAATGCCATTAAGGTTAACACAGTTACTTGAGCAGTAAATGCTTTTGTGGATGCTACGCCAATTTCTGGTCCGGCATGTGTATACGAACCAGCGTGTGTAGCTCTTGCAATTGAAGAACCAACTACATTACAAACACCAAAAATAATGGCTCCCTTTGATTTCGCTAATTCAATAGCTGCCAATGTATCAGCGGTTTCACCACTTTGCGAAATAGCAATGACTACATCATCCGGATAAATAACAGGATTTCGATATCTAAATTCAGAAGCGTATTCCACTTCTACCGGAATGCGCGCATATTCTTCAAATAAATATTCGGCCACCATGCCAGCGTGCCATGATGTGCCACAAGCGATGATAATAATTCTTTTTGCTTTAATAAATTTAGTTTCATGCTCTTCGATACCACCCATTTTTAAATGGCCAGTTGCCGAATTTAATCGCCCACGCATGCTATCAAAAATAGAACGAGGTTGCTCATAAATTTCTTTCAACATAAAATGATCGTAGCCACCTTTTTCAATCGCCTCTAATTCCATCTCTAACTCTTGAACATACGGTGTAATTTCTTTATCACGAATCGTGCGAATTTTTAATTCTTCACCTCTTCTAATAATAGCAACGTGTTCATCTTCGATGTATACTACATTTTTAGTATACTCTACAATTGGTGAAGCATCAGATGCAATAAAAAATTCATCATTGCCAACACCAATAACCATTGGACTTCCTTTTTTTGCAGCGATTAATGTATCAGGATCGTTTTTATCTAAAATAACAATGGCGTAAGCCCCATTTACTTGCTGCAATGCAGCCATCACAGCATGACCTAACTTCATGTCTTTTTCGTGAGTGCGAATGTCTTCAATCAAATGAATAAGAACTTCTGTATCGGTTTGTGAAAGGAATTGATGTCCTCTTTTTTGTAAACGTTCTTTGATGACAGCATAATTTTCGATGATGCCATTATGAATAATCACTAACTCTTTTGTTTGAGAATAATGCGGATGTGAGTTCACGTCATTAGGCTCTCCATGAGTTGCCCAGCGCGTATGTCCAATGCCAATTGTGCCAGTTAAATCTTTTCCTTTTGAATAGTCTAGTAAATCAGAAACCTTTCCCTTTTTTTTATAGACGTTTAATTCTTGCTTTGGGTTTAATAATGCTACACCAGCACTATCGTACCCACGGTATTCTAAACGTTGTAATCCTTTAATAATAATAGGAAAAGCCTCGCGATTCCCAATATATCCTACAATTCCACACATAAAAACTCTTTTTAAAATTAGGCTAAGATAACATATTTTTTACAACCTGTAATAGAAATTAAACCATAAAAAAGGCAATTATACCTCAAAAAGTGATTCCTGTTGAAAAGACCATTGACTCAAATTTTCTATTTACACACCTGTTCAAGTGCTGATTTCAAATCGGGGTATTTTAAAACGAAACCTTGTTTCAGCAACCTATCATTGCTCACCCTCGATCCTTCTAAAATAACATTTGCCATTTCACCATACATCCATTTTAAAATTGATGCTGGAATTAAGGGCATAAAAAAAGGTCGATGTAGCGCACGTGCCAACTGTTTTGAAAAAGAAAAATTAGTAGCATGTTCGGTTGCTACTGCATTATAAATGCCATTATAAGCAGGATTAAAAAGCATTTCACAAAAAAGAGAAACTAAATCATCGATGTGAATCCAAGGCATAAATTGCTCACCAGTACCAACACCTGAGCCTAAGCCCATTTTAAAAATTGGGAGTAACTTTTTTAACGCGCCTCCATCCTTAGCTAACACCACGCTGATTCGTGCGATAGTTTGTCTATCAGAAAACCCTTCAAAATCATCGTAAGCGTTCTCCCACTCAATACACGTATCAGAAATGAAATCATCTAGTCCTAAATCATTTTCTGTATAAATGCGAGAGGAAGTTCGCGCAGAATAAATACCAACAGCACTTGCTCCCACAAATGACTTCAACCGTATATTTCTTTTTTGTAAAACAGACAAAACTAATTCCGCTGATTTTACACGCGTGTCTAAAATTTCTTTCCTGCGTTCGCGTGTCCATTTTTTATCGGCAATACCACAGCCTGCTAAATGTATAATGTGCTCTACTCCATCAAATGCTTTTTCATCAATAGTTGATTTTTCAACATCCCATAAAAAATAATTGATTGAATCACTCTTAATAATCGTTCGCGATAATACAGAAACCTGATGCCCATCTTCCATTAATTTTTTACATAATGCTGCTCCAATTAATCCTGTTCCTCCTGTAATTAAAATTTTTGCCATAGCTTACCGTTCTTATACTATCTTTACAATCAATAGAAGATTTTGTTTAAAATTACACATAATAAAATGAATGCTATTTTTGATATCCATATTTTTGTTTGCAACAACGAACGATCGTCCATTGAAAAAAAGAGTTGTGGCGAACAACATGGACTAAATTTGATTGCTGAATTTAAGGCGCAATTAAACGCGCATAAGTTACCATTAAAAATTAGAACACAAAAATCAGGCTGTTTAGGCATCTGTCAATTTGGTCCCACCATTGCGATTTATCCTGAAGGAATATTTTATGTTGGCGTGCAGCTAGAAGATGTAAAAGAAATAGTTGAATCACATATCATCAACAAAACAATAGTAGAGCGTTTAGTTTTAAATCATGGAAATTGATATTCGAGATTTAGAAAAGCCCAGCTTGTTTGATAAATTTAAAGTTCAAACCTACAAAGACTATGAATTGTCGGGCGTTTTAGAATACTTGCCAATTATGAAAAGCCATCATTTCCATGACTTAAAACATGAATTTCATCAATCGATTTTGAAATTAGAATTATCTCATGCCTTAAAAAATTTACTGTATCGCATTGATTTAACAGAATTACAGATTAAAAAAGCATGTGCTAATAGTCCTGAAATGCATTTACAAGAAGTGCTGGCAGAGTTAATGATTAAACGCATTTTGCAAAAAGTTGTATTAAAAGAATTATATTCAAACTAACATGAGTGTCATTATTAGAAAAGGTTTGCCTGAGGATATTGCTAACGCATTACATTTAGTAAAAGAATTAGCTGCATTCGAACTAGCACCAAACGAAGTGGAAGTAACGATTGAGGAAATGATTCAGTGGGGATTTGGCGCTGATAAGTTGTTTGATTTTTTCGTGGCAGAAAAAAATAACACCATTATAGGTATAGCCCTTTATTACTACAAATACAGCACCTGGAAAGGAAAGTGTTTATTTTTAGAAGATATTATTGTCACTGAAAATGAGCGCGGACAAGGCATCGGCAAACTGCTTTTCAACGAAGTGATTAAAGTTGCTAAAGAAGAAAAAGTGAGACGTATGGAATGGCAAGTATTAGATTGGAATAAAGCTGCCATAAATTTTTACAAAACTTACCATGCAAACTTAGATGGAGAATGGATTAATTGTAAATTAACTGATTTTGATTTAAAAAAAATTTAGAAATTACTTTTTTGAAATAAATTCAAGAACAACTTTTTCGGCTTTTATAAGAGCTTCTTCGAGCACTTCATTCAAAATAAACGTGTCGAATAAATCTGCTGTTTTAATTTCCTTTTCTGCCTTTTCAACACGACGTGCAATACTCTCTATGCTATCTGTACTTCTCGTGTTTAAGCGTTCTTCTAATATTTTGATACTTGGAGGCATCACAAAAATAGACATCGCTACCTCACCAAATATTTTTTTTAAATTTAATCCTCCCTCTACATCAATATCAAAAATAACATGTTTTCCTTTAGCCCATATGCGATCCACTTCGCTTTTCAATGTTCCATAGTAATTATCAACATAAACTTCCTCCCACTCTAAAAATTCTTGATTGTCTATTTTTTGTTTAAATTCTTCAACTGTTAAGTAATGATAATCTTTCCCATTCTCCTCAACGCCACGTTTTGGACGACTTGTAGCTGAAATAGAAAACTCTAATTGATTTGGAAATGTTTTTAATAGATGCCTAACAATGGTTGTTTTACCAGAACCAGAGGGCGCAGAAAATATAATGAGTTTTCCTTTAGTCATAATATAAATGGTTGATGATTTAGGGTTTTATTTGTCTTTATAAATAACTAAATTAATCATGCCTTGTATTGGTGAGCTATTATCCGTTAAAGATACAACAAAAGGTTTGCGTTGACCTTCAAAACAATTGTAAACGACATAACCTTTGTCTTCAACAGGATTCGGTAATTTTTTTTCATAAAACGTTTTTAACTGTGCAAATAATCTTGAACACAATTCTAAATCCTTACAGTTTATTTGCACTTCTACTTCATCTAAGCTGTCATTCTTTAAACTATAGGAAACCGAGTAATTTGTATTGGTATCAACTTGGTATTCGAAATACAAAAAATCTGGGGCTACTTCAGTTGGCAATTTTGTCTCTGATTTGGTGATGATTGACGCTTTAGAATTTAAATCAACACCACGAATAACACCAACATTAGATCTAATAATTTCGTCTAAAGTAACATCGTAATCAGGAAATATACGCGGCTTATTCTCTTCTACTTTAACCGCATCACTGCAAGAAAATACGACTAAAATTAGAAGCAAAAATAAGGGGTATAACGGTTTGCGCATATATAATAATTTTAGTTAACCGTTTCGTGTTTTGTTTCAGGTCGCATTTGAGGAAACAATAATACATCCTGAATAGAAGGTTGATTAGTTAACAACATGCATAATCTGTCTATTCCAAAACCAATGCCAGCAGTAGGAGGCATGCCGTATTCTAAAGCGCGTAAAAAATCGTAATCAATAAACATAGCCTCGTCATCTCCTCTTTCCATGAGTTTAACTTGATCTTCAAAACGTTCACGTTGATCAATTGGATCATTTAATTCAGAATAAGCATTTGCAATTTCTTTTCCATTAATCATTAACTCAAAACGTTCAACCAATCCTTCTTCTGTTCTATGTTTCTTTGTGAGAGGACTCATTTCCACCGGATAATCCGTGATGAATGTTGGCTGAATATAATTAGCTTCGCATTTCTCTCCAAATAATGTGTCTATTAATTTTGCCTTACCCATTGTTTCGTCAATATCAATATGTAATGATTTACAAACGGCTCTTAATTCAACTTCATCCATTTTACTTACATCAACACCAGTGTGCTCTTTAATGGCGTCAAAAATAGTAATGCGTTTAAACGGCGGTGCAAAGCTAATTGATTTATCTCCAACAGTTAATTCAGTAGTACCATGCAAATCTACAGCAATTTTTTCGAGCAACTTTTCAGTTGTATTCATCATCCAAAAATAATCGCGATAAGCCGCGTAAAATTCTAATACTGTAAATTCAGGATTATGCGTTCTATCCATTCCTTCATTACGAAAATTACGACTAAACTCATACACCCAATCAAATCCACCAACAATTAAACGTTTTAAATAAAGTTCGTTAGCAATGCGTAAATACAATGGCATGTCTAAGGCATTATGATGCGTTAAAAAAGGACGAGCTGCGGCTCCGCCTGGTATAGACTGTAATACTGGCGTATCCACTTCTAAAGCACCTTGATCATTTAAAAAATTTCTAATAGATGAAATAATTTTTGTGCGTTGTTCAAATGTTTTCTTGACGCTTGGATTGATGATTAAATCCACATAACGCTGGCGGTAACGAAACTCAGGGTCAGTTACTTCATCAAATGATTTTCCGTCTTCATCTGTTTTTACAACCGGTAATGGTTTTAGTGATTTAGATAATAATTTAAAATTAGTAACATGAATAGAAGTTTCGCCGGTTTTAGTTGTAAACACATAGCCTTGAATTCCGATGATATCACCAAGATCAATTAATTTTTTCCAAACCGTATCATACAATTGCTTATCATCTTCATTCGGGCAAATATCATCACGACGCACATATATTTGAATTCGATCTGTGCTATCTTGTAGCACGGCAAATGCAGCTTTACCCATATCACGTAAGCTCATGATACGACCAGCCAAACTAATATCTTTGTAATTTAACTTATCACGTTCATAGTTTTCCTTTATATCCTGCGCCGTTGCATTGATTTGGAATTCTTCGGCCGGATAAGGCTCTATTCCTAAATTTTTTAATTCGGCTAATTTCGCTCTTCGTATTTCTTCTTGTTCACTAAGTTCTTGAGACATGTCCAATTTTTTTCCGAAGTTAAATAAAATGCCTTTGTTTACTGCAAACACTTTCAACTTAGTATTCACAATTTATGAAACAATTCTATGAAAAAATCATTGTTTTACTTTATGACATCAAATTAACGACATTATCCTAAATCCGAGAAGCGATTTAAATTTTAATTAACTGAAATTCAGTCGATTGTATTATTTTGTTTAACAATATTGCTATTTTGTTAAACATATCTATATATTTGTTTAACATTTTTACATAACTAGTTAAACAAAATAAATATGACGGCAATTGAATTTAATACCAAACTATCAAATGAAAAACAATCATTGAATAATTTTGCGTTGAGTTTAACACATAATACGGATGATGCGCTCGATTTATTACAAGATACTTTTGTAAAAGCCATAACATATAAGGATAAGTTTGAAGATAGTACAAACTTTAGAGCTTGGCTTTTCACCATTATGAAAAATACGTTTATTAATTCCTACCGTAGAGCTGTAAGAACAAAGCAAATTATGCAAACGAATTCGGATGTAGCAATGGCTCGGGCTTGGAAAAATAATTATCAAGATATAACAGAATCAAGGTTAGCGGCAAAAGATATTTATAACAAAATTGAACGTTTGGAAGATCAATATAAAATTCCATTCACTAGATATTATAACGGATATAAATACGAAGAGATTGCAAAAGAAATGCAACTTCCATTAGGCACTGTAAAAAGTAGGATTTTTTTAGCGCGTAAAATTTTGATGGAATCTATTCTAAAGTCGCAAAACTAGTTTTACATTTAATGAGTGATTTATTTTAATTGATAATCAAAAAATTATACATTTGGTTATGAAATTTAAATTAAAAATTATTGGTTTTTGGCTGTATTTATCTTTGGCAAGTCTTAAAGGCTTTTCACAAGCAAACGAACAAACAGAAGATGATTCGAGTTCAACAGTTACCTTAAATCCAAATCAAAAAACTTTTCATGCTGGTGCATATGTGGGTGCATTTTGGGCTAATCATTCAACTGCTGGGTTGTACGATGGCTATGGCTTTGATGAATTTGGCGTAAGAAATACATTTGCAAATAGTATATTATACAATCAAATTGTAAATATTTACGGTGGTGGTTATGGCGGCGTTGATCTTATTGCCCAACTGCTCAATGTAGAGCATAAAGATTGGTATTTTAATGAACAGAATATGCCGGCAAATTTAAGGTATACCACAACCTATATGGTTGGATTAAACACCCGATACCAAGTTGATAAAAAAACAAATATCATTTTTAATATTAATGCATCCAAACTTGTTGTAGACGGGAAATTCACAATCAGTTCGACCACTACAAGTAATGGATTTCAAAGTCAAGCGAAACAAAATCAATTTACAATTACTGGAGCTGAACAACGCATGATGATGCAATTAGGATATCAAAAAATAATTGGAAAGAACGAGAAATTAAAACTGATGGTTGAAGGTGGGTTAAATATTATTTTTTCTAAAGCTCAAAAAAATATGATTTATCTAAACAGTGACTTATTTAATGGTGCAAATAATATTTCTGTTGATTTAATGAATATATACAATCAAGTGCCTTACAGTTATTACAGTCCGAAATATTTAGTTGGCGCTGGAATCGGTGCTTTTGCCGGTGCTGGATTGCATTTAACTATAAATCCTAAATACACCGTTCAACTTTTATACAGTCCGTCTTACGACAGAATTAGTATTGGTTATAATCCAAAATTTAAATTACAAAATGGATTTGGATTACGTTTTTATTATAATTTAAGTCAATAAAAAAGTAAGCATTACATCCACTTCCTTCTTTTAAAATAAATTAGTAAGCCTGTAATAATTGAAATCATCACTCCCCAAATAAAATAATATCCATCTCTTGTTTTAAGTTCAGGCATGTTTTCAAAATTCATTCCATAAACACCAGCAATAAATGTAACAGGAATAAAAATAGATGACATGATCGTTAGCACTTTCATGACTTCATTCATTTTATTGGCATTGGTGCTTAAATAAATATCCATGATGCCCGATAATAAATCACGATACGTTTCAACAGTATCAATGATTCGTGTAACGTGGTCGCTTAAGTCTCTCAAATAAATATCAGTTGATGGATTCATCAAATGTGTTTCTGAGCGAATCATATTATTAATCATATCCCGAAGTGGCCAAACTTGTTTACGCAAATAAATCATTTCACGCTTCAGGTGATATAATTCAAGCAGTGATTTTTTATCAGAATTATTAATAATATCTTCTTCAATTTCTTCAACTTTATCCCCAATTTTTTCAATGCATGTAAAATAACAATCCACCACCGCATCCATTAATGCATAGGCTAAATAGTCGGCGCCTAATTTTCTAACTCTCCCCTTTGCCGTTCTTAATCTATTTCTAATAATGTCAAACGCATCTCCTCCTTGTGGTTCTTGAAAAGAGATAACCGTATTGTCTAATAAAATGATAGCTAACTGCTCCGAATCAACCTGCTCAGAGTAAGTTATCATTTTCATCATCGCAATAACATAATGCTCATAGTCTTCAAATTTTGGCCGCTGATCAATATGTACAATGTCTTCTAAGCTTAAAGGATGTATGTCATATATTTTTCCAATGCCTTCTACAATATCCGTATTATGTATCCCAGCCACATTAATCCATTTAACCATATTCGGTTTAACGTGCGAGATGCAATCTTCTAAATTATAATACTCATCCTCAAAAAACTCTGTTTCGTTAAACTCAATTAATGTGATTTTTACAGGTTCGTTTCTCGCTTCACCATTGTAAAATAATGTACCTGGAGGTGAGCCAATATTTTGAGAATTTGTTGCCATTAGTATAAATTAATAAATAATAATTAAAGTCCTACTTCATTTTGAAGCACCATTTGAACAGTAAATCGGCTGCGCTGTTCCAATAAAATAATTTTGTTTTTTGTTAAAGAGGTAATTGTATCATCTTTATAATACCTCACTGTCATCAACTCTAAATTTGCATTATACAACACTTTAAATGTAGTTTGAAGTTCTTCAACTAATGAATTTATTTTTGCTTTATCGTGGTCGCAACATACAGAAAAACTAATCGCAGATAACTGCATCAAATTTATTTTGACATGATGTTTTGAAAAAACTTCAAAAATATAACTCAAATTATTTTCTGCTATAAATGAAAAGTCTTTTGGTTGAATTGAAATTAGAACTTGATTGATTTTAAAAATATAGGATGGAATATTTAATCGCGTTTCAGAATTTTTAATTACTGTACCCTCTTGTTCAGGCTGTAAAAATGATTTTACATACAAGGGTATGTTTTTGTTTTGTAACGGCTTAATCGTTTTAGGGTGTATAACCGTAGCGCCATAATACGTTAATTCAATTGCGTCTTGATAACTTAATTCCTCAATTTTTTTGGTATGGTTAAACCATTTTGGATCTGCATTTAAAACCCCAGGAACATCTTTCCAAATGGTTACACTCTCTGCATTTAAACAATAAGCAATAATAGACGCTGTGTAGTCAGAACCTTCACGACCTAATGTGGTTGTAAAATTTTCTGATGTTCCTCCAATAAATCCTTGCGTTATAATAATAGGAGTGTGATTGAAAAGTGGTGCTATTGATTTTTTTAATAATGATTCTGTTAAATCAAAATCAACAACAGCATCGCGATACGTATTATCAGTTTGAATAAGACCGCGTGCATCAATCCAAGTGTTATTAATATCCACACTGTTTAGATAGGCAGAAACTATTTTAGTAGATAATACTTCTCCAATACTGATGATTTGATCGTATTCAAAATCGTAAGAATGTGTAGGTTCATCTTCAATGGCCCAATGTAATTCAACAAATGTATTTTCTAAATCTTGATAAATCGGATGTGTAGTACTTGAAAATAATTGATTGCATATATCGAAATGAAAATTTTTTATATCCTCTAAAATCAAATTCGGATTTCCTGAATTGTGAAAAAAAGCTTGTGTCAATTCTTCTAGAGCGTTGGTTGTTTTTCCCATTGCAGAAATAACAACACAAAGCTTGCTTTCTTTCTGTTCTTGATTTAAAACCTTCGCTACATTTATAACAGCTTCCGCATCTTTTACTGAAGCACCACCAAACTTAAATACTTGCATGTTATTATTTTAAACAAAGATACTGTTAGACTGATATAAATAAATATTAAATAGGTGATTTTTAATTCAAATTATCCTAGTATAAAAAGAAACAAAAAAAAATCCCGAATAATCGGGATTTCAATTTTTTAATGTTCTCCATTATCATGTTCGCCTTCTGCTAACGGAACCGTTTGAGGTATAAAATCAGCAGATGCACCTGGCTTGCTGTAGTCATAAGCCCAACGATGAACTACTGGTAATGGCCCTGGCCAGTTACCATGAATGTTTGCCATTGGTGTTGTCCATTCTAATGTATTTGAATTCCATGGATTTTGAGGAGATTTTTCACCACGAAACATGCTGTAAAAGAAGTTAAACAAGAATATAACTTGTGCTAAAGCTGCTAAAATGGCAAACACAGTAACAATCTCATTGATATCAACTAAATTGTCAAACATTGGGAAAGCACTATTTGTGTAATAACGACGAGGTACGCCAGCTAATCCTAAGAAATGCATTGGGAAGAATACGCCATAAGCACACACAAAAGTTGTCCAAAAATGAAGGTAACCTAGCTTTTTATTCATCATACGTAAGAACATTTTTGGAAACCAATGATAAACACCGGCAAACATTCCAAAAATAGCCGATAAACCCATTACAATATGAAAGTGAGCAATTACAAAATACGTATCATGTACATTAATATCTAACGTTGAATCCGCTAAAATGATTCCTGTTACACCACCAGTTACAAAGGAAGAAACTAATCCAATAGAAAACAACATCGCTGGAGTATACTGAATATTTCCCTTCCATAATGTAGTGATGTAGTTAAATGCTTTAACTGCTGAAGGAATAGCGATTAATAATGTTGTAAATACGAAGACAGAACCTAAAAACGGATTCATTCCCGTAATAAACATATGATGGCCCCAAACAATAAACGATAAGAAACCGATAGCTAACATTGAACCAATCATCGCTCTGTAACCAAAAATTGGCTTACGAGAGTTAGTTGCGATTACCTCAGACGTTATTCCTAATGCGGGTAGAATAACGATGTAAACTTCAGGATGTCCTAAAAACCAAAATAAATGTTCAAATAATACTGGACTTCCACCTACGTTGTCTAAAGGACGACCACCAATATATATATCAGATAAATAAAAACTAGTTCCTAAGCTTCTATCACAAATTAGTAATACAACGGCTGAAACTAAAACAGGAAAAGATAACACTCCTAAAATAGCTGTAATTAAAATAGCCCACATGGTTAAAGGCATGCGAGTCATTTTCATTCCTTTGGTACGTAAATTAATAATAGTTACAATGTAATTAATACCTCCTAATAAAGAAGATACAATGAATAATGTCATTGAAATTAACCACATCGTCATCCCCAATTTAGATCCTGGCATTGCTTCTGGCAAAGCTGATAACGGAGGATAAATTGTCCACCCTCCTGAAGCAGGGCCGTCAGTGATAAATAAAGAAGCTAACATGATTATACTTGATGCAAAAAAGAACCAATACGATAACATATTTAGAAAGCCAGAAGCCATATCACGTGCTCCAACTTGATAAGGAATCAATAAGTTCGCAAACGTACCTGATAATCCTCCCGTTAAAACAAAGAATACCATCAATGTTCCATGAATGGTAACTAAACCTAAATACATATTAGGATCTAGAACACCGTCCTTACCCCAAGTATCGCCAAGCATCGCATTAATAAATGCAAATTTTTCTCCAGGCCAAGCTAATTGCATTCGGAAAATAATAGACATCATCATTGCAACCACTGCCAAAATAATGGCAGTAATTAAAAATTGACGAGAGATCATTTTATGATCCATGCTAAAAATGTATTTAGCTACAAATGATTGATGCTCTTCTTCGTGAGCGTGATCATGTGCGTGATGTCCTGCGTGTTCCGATAAATCTATTGAATGTGCGTTTGCCATTTTTTAACTCTTTATTTAGTAAACAATATTTTTAATTATATTTTATTTTGAAGCCAATGTTTTAACCACTTTTTGTTTTGCAATCCAAGCGTTATAATCCTTTTCACTCTCAACAATAATTGTCATTGGCATATTGTAATGAGAACCTCCACAAATTTTATTACATAACAACATAAAGTCAAATTCAATTGGTTCTTTATTTTGCTTCGCTCTTACATCATTAATTTCTTTCATCATTTTAATAACATAAGGATCTTTGCGCATTTCAGCCGTTGTTTTATTCGGCGTAAATCTAAATTCAGTTACCATACCTGGCACACAATTCATTTGGGCTCTAAAGTGAGGCATAAATGCAGAGTGAATTACATCACGTGAACGCATTTTAAATTCGATCTCTCTATTAACTGGAATATGAAACTCATTTCTTACAATGATGTCATCATAACAAGTTGCATCTAAAGTATCTAAACCAACAATGTTCTGCCCGTCAATTTGACGATAGTCTGTTGAACCTAATATTTTATCATTTCCTGCATAACGAGCTGTCCAATCAAATTGTTTCGCATATAATTCAACCGTAATTTTATTTGGATCTGTTGAACGGTCAGTTATTTCATTCCAATATTTTAATCCAAAAATAATGATACCTGCTAACACAATTGCTGGAGCTACAGTCCAAGCCATTTCTAAACGATTATCATGGGCTAAAAAAGTTGCTTTTGTGTCATTTTTTCCAGAATATTTGTAGGCGAAATAAAACAAAACTCCGTTTACTACAACAAATACGAAAGAAATTAAATACATGTTATAGTCCCAAAGTTGGTCTACCTTCAAACCATGCACTGAAGCTGCACCAGGCAAAGAGTTATCACTCCATCTGTTTATTTGCCAAAAAAAGAATCCTAAAAATAATATCCCAAAAACCAGCATTAATTTTCCGTTAAAGGTATTATCGCTTTCTGAAACATTCCATTCTTTCGTGTTTTTAAATTGACGAGATAACTCAACAACACGCATTAGCTGATGAACAGCGATAATTAAGAGTACAAGTCCGATTAAAATTAACAATTTCATATTATAACAATTTTATAGTTCGATTTATTGATGTTTTCGATGTTTGATTAATAAGAGTGGTGTAAGCTTTCTGATAAGAAAGGATGATTTTTTACTAATAATGGTTTTTTCGCAAGATTTGTTAATACCACATAAATAAACAATCCTAAGAAGAAGAAGAATGTACCAACTTCCATCCAGCTTAATCCAGTCCAATTGTGACCAACAGTTCCAGGCATTACAATCATGATCATGTCTAAGTAATGACCAATAAAAATAATAGCGCCTACAAAAATTAAGAAGAAGAAGTTACGTTTTGAATCTCTACTCATTAACATAATCATTGGAAACGCAAAGTTTACAAAAAATACTGTCCACATTAATGCTTTATAAGATTCCCAACGTGTTTTATAATAAACAACCTCTTCAGGAATATCAGCATACCAAATTAACATGAATTGAGAAAAATATAAATAAGCCCAAAGGAAAGATATAGCAAACATCCATTTTCCAATATCATGAACTGTACTTTCAGTTACAAAATCTAAGTAGCCTAATTTTTTTAACCAAACAACTAAAATTGTAACGGTAATCATAGAACTAACCCACATACCTGAAAATACATACCAACCCATCATCGTAGAAAACCAATGCGTGTCGATGCTCATTAACCAATCCCAAGCAGCAGTTGATGATGTATAAGCAAATAATACAAGAAAATAAGCACTTAACTTAATGTTTTTCCAATGAAATCCTTTAGAATCTTCGTGGCCTAGTGCGTCTGCTTCGCTAGAGTTTTTTCTTAACTTCCAAGAAAATAATACCCAAGCAACCATATATAAAATTGTTCTAACCCACCAAAACACACCAAAATAACCAATTTTACCAGCAATAACTTTATCATAATTTGGAGAAGCTACATCATCAACACCTTCTGCCATCCAAGGATATATGGTATTCATGTGTAATTGACCGAAAATAAATATCAATAGTAAAAAAGATAACCCATAAGGTAAAAAAGTTGTTGTTGCTTCGATGATTCTTTTTATAGTAGTTGACCATCCTGATTCAGCCGCGTATTGCAATGCTAAAAAGAATACAGATGCTAAAGCAATACCCATAAAGTAAAATGAGCCTGCAAAAATATTAGCCCAAGCTCTATTATGCTGATAATGATGGTCTTCAGCGTTTGTATCAAAAACAAACATACAAATGATAGATATTAATCCGACTGCCATTAAAAGCATGGATACCATTTTTGTTTTTGAAGGAAATACGAAATTTAATTTTTCAGTGTTCATATTATTGTAATTCAGTTATGTCTTTAAATTCGTTTAATTAATATACAATTATGGCTTTGCTACTACTGTGTTAGTTGGAACTGCTTTTACTGTAGAATCAACCGCAACTGTTTTTGGTCCTTGTAATTTTTGCACATAGTGTACTAAAGTCCAACGCTCTTGAGTATTTAAAAGACTAGCATGATTTCCCATTGAGTTTTTTCCATAAGTAATAGAATGGAAAATTTTACCTTCTGGTAAATTTTTTAACGGTCCATTATAGGCTGGCGGTGGCCCTGGCAACTTAGCTGCTACCTTTCCATCACCTGCTCCTGTTGCACCATGACAGTGTATACAAAATTTTCCGAAGAGTACTTCTCCGTCTTTTTCAACTTGAGGGGTTAAAGCAAGTGGATTCTTTAAATACATTCCCGCTTGTTCATATCCTTCAACTGTATTCGGATAAACGTAAGGTATATAACCTCTAGCAATAGTTCCTTTCACTGGTAACATAGCACTGTTTAAGGTGTCGTCACCAATAATATAAGTTCCGTAATTTTCAACAGATGGCGAACGATACATGTCAGGCATAAATTCAAATCCAGGACTGTTTGCGTCTTTTTTACCACATGATGTAAAACCTGCAACTAACATTACTACGAAAGTTCCGCAAGTAAAGAGTTTCAAATTTTTATAAGATATATTCATCAGTATTATTTTTAATTTAATTTTGTACTATTAATATTTTGCTTCAATCACTAAGGTTCCTTTGTAGTTAACTTCTTCTGCGCCGTTAGAGCGTAAAATTTCATCAGCCTTTTTTGATTGTTCTTCATTCAACTCTAAATAAATCATGAATTTATCATCTGTCGTACGAGGATCAGGATTTTTTGCCTTTGCACCTGGTACCAACATACAACGTAATAAATATGTTAATGCCATTCCATGAGCAGCACAAAATACAGTGGCCTCAAATGAAATCGGAATAAATGCAGGGATGTTAAAATAATAACTCCAATTTGGTTTTCCACCAATATCATTTGGCCAATCATGGATCATCATGTACCACATCATTAATGTAGCTAAACCTAAACCTATTAATCCATAAATAAATGCACAAATAGCTAAACGTGTGCGCGGAACTCCAATGATTGGATCAATTCCATGCAATGGAAACGGAGTGTAAACTTCGTTGATACGAATTCCTGAAGAACGCAATTTCTTACAAGCTTCTATCAAAGGAACTTCATCTGAAAATATGCCGTGTATAATGTTTTTTGTTATCATATTTTTTTAATAAATCAAACTTTTTATTTTATTTTTTCTCAAGTTATAAACCGAAATAAATCAATTTAGTGAGCGTGTTCTTCTGCTAATTTTTTATGTTCTTCTCCTGAAGATTTTAAAATAGATTTTAACTCAGCTTGCGCAATAACAGGGAATGTTCGAGAATATAATAAGAATAATGTGAAGAACATTCCGATAGTACCAACAAAAATACCTACATCAACAAAAGATGGTGAATATGAATTCCAAGTAGATGGTAAATACGTACGGCATAAAGTAGGAACAATAATTACAAAACGTTCGAACCACATACCGATGTTAACTACGATAGAAAGAACAAATGTAAACGCCAAACTAGTACGTAATTTTTTAAACCAAAATAATTGTGGTGAAATAACATTGCAAGTCATCATCATCCAGTAAGCCCAAGCCATTGGACCAGTTGCTCTGTTTAAGAATGCATACTGTTCCCATTCTACGCCAGAATACCAAGCCATAAATAACTCTGTTAAATACGCTACACCTACAATAGAACCTGTAACAATAATTACAATATTCATGTATTCAACGTGTTTAATAGTAATGTATGCTTCTAATTTATACACTTTACGTACGATTAACATTAACGTTAGTACCATTGCGAAACCAGAAAAAACTGCTCCAGAAACGAAATATGGAGGAAAAATTGTTGTATGCCATCCTGGTAGAATAGATGTAGCAAAGTCCATAGATACAATTGAGTGAACTGAGAATACCAATGGTGTAGACAATCCAGCTAAAACCAAAGAAACCTCTTCAAAACGACTCCAATGACGAGCACTTCCTCCCCAACCAAAAGACAATAATGCATATACTTTTTTCATTTTTGGTTTAACAACTCTATCACGAATCATGGCAAAATCAGGAATTAAACCAATATACCAGAACACAATAGAAACAGTAGCATACGTTGAAACGGCAAAAACGTCCCATAACAAAGGAGAGTTAAAGTTAGGCCACAAAGAACCAAATTGATTTGGTAATGGGAATAACATATAATCTAACCAAGGACGACCAGTATGTAGTGTTACGAAAATAGCTGCACATAATACCGCAAAAATAGTCATTGCCTCAGCTGAACGGTTAATAGCCATACGCCACTTTTGACGGAACAATAATAATACTGCAGAAATTAATGTACCAGCGTGACCAATACCAATCCACCAAACGAAGTTAGTAATATCCCAAGCCCAATCAACACCGTTATTAGAACCCCAAGCTCCAATACCTACGCCAATTGTATATGATAAACATCCGATACCCCACATGAAACCTAATACCGATATAGTAAATAAAATATACCATAATCGGTTTGCTTTCCCTTCAATAGGAGCAATAATATCGTCGGTGATTTTTCGGTAAGTTGGGTTACCTAATATCAATGGTTCTCTTATCTGTGATTCTGCGTGCATAATATGATTAATTCAGAATTTATAACTAATTTTTAATTTATGTTTATGAATGATGTTCTTCTTTATGTGACTCACCTTTTGGAGCAGCATGAGATGCATGAGTGTGTATTTCCTCTTCCTGATTTCTAACTTTTAATAAGTAAGAAACTGTTGGCTTAATACCTACTTCCTCTAATAAAACATAGTTTTTATCATCACTTCTCCATTTAGAGATTTCTGCCGTTTCATCGTTAGCGTCACCAAACATAATTGCATTTGTTGGACATGCCTGTTGACAAGCTGTTTTAATCGCTCCATCTACAATCGGCATTTTAGCTGTTTTTGCAACTAACTTACCTGCTTGTATACGTTGAACACACATAGAACATTTTTCCATTACACCACGACTACGAACAACAACATCTGGATTTAATACCATACGACCTAAATCTTGTTGAGCTGGATTTACATCTGCAAAATCTGAATTATCGATATAATTAAACCAGTTGAAACGACGAACTTTAAACGGACAGTTGTTTGCGCAATAACGAGTACCAATACAACGGTTATAAGTCATCATGTTTAAACCTTCTGAACTATGACTAGTTGCTAAAACTGGACAAACAGTTTCGCATGGTGCATGATTACAATGCTGACACATCATTGGTTGGAATGTTACCGTCGGATTATTCGAAGGATTTTCCATATCCAAATACATCTGTTTAGCTCCAATATGTTCTTCTTGAGCCTTATCCTTGTTCATGTCTGAAGTATAGTAACGATCAATACGTAACCAATGCATTTCACGTGTTTTACCTACTTCTTCTTTACCAACAACATGTACGTTATTTTCAACAGTACAAGCAACAACACAAGCTGCACATCCAATACAAGATGTCATATCGATAGTTAATCCCCATTTGTGATTCATACGAGGATGTTCTGCCCATAAATCTACTTCCGCAATTGGGGTTTTGCCACCACCATGAGCTGGCAATGCAGCAATGGGATTCCAAATTTCTTTTTCTTTATTTTTATATTCTTTTAAAGAAACCTCGCGTAATAAATACTCTTCACGACCCATAATTGTGTGGTGAATTTGAGTAGCCGCAAATTTATGTTCATCCTTAGTAGCTTTAACAGATACAGATAAGTTTGAATTTGTAAAAGTATTATTTGAAACACTAACAAATGGATAAGCATTCTGACCTACACCAAAAGCAACTTTCATTGAGCTTGCTTGTCTTCCATACCCAATTGCTAAACCAATCGTTCCTTCAGTTTGTCCTGGTTGAGGGTAAACAGGAACTTTAATTGTTGTGCCATTCACTGTTAATTCTGCAATAGAACCAATAATGTCTTGACGCTTCATTTCATTTAAACCCAATTTTGCCACATCTGCAGGGCTCATGGTAATATAGTTATCCCAAGTCACTTTAGAAATAGGATCCGGTAATTCCATTAACCATGGATTATTACTTTGACTACCATTACCTAAACCTACTTTTTCATAAACCACAAGTTCAAACTCTCCTCCTTTTGCAGAAGTTGCAGTGCTTGCAAATTTATTGTAATCAACAGCAATTACTGTTGCTTCAGTAGCACCAAGTAAAGTGATCGTTTTAATAGCACCAGTATTTGAATTAACTTCTGAAGCTAATGAATCAGAAATAGAAGATGCAACACCTGTCGCTTCAATTTTTCCAGTTGAATCAACTTTTACAGGAGTAAATGGAATATCTTTAACAACAGATACTTTTAATACTCCATCATGTAATGTATGAGCCCAAAAAGAAGCGAAATCTAAATATTTTCCTTGTTGAGGAAACACATGATTATTCCAATATCCTTGTAAATAGGATAAATAATCTGTTTTGATTCCAGACCATTTTAATAACGTGTCTTGAACCTGACGAGTTCCTTCATAACGAGGGGCTCTGAATATTTGATTAATTGTTGGTTGCTGTAATGAATAATGTCCACGTTTTGGATTTGCATCACCCCAAGATTCTAGGAAGTTGTTATCTGGACAAACATAATCAGCAAGTAAAGACGTTTCATCTAACGATTGAGAAAAAGAAACTTTTGTTGCAATTTTTTTATATGCTGCTTCAAATTTTAACGATGCTGGAGCAGTATAAACAGGGTTACAGTTGTAAGTCATTAACGTCCCAACTTTACCTGCATTCATATCAGCAACTAAATCGATAAAATCTTTATCGTTACCTTGCTTTAAATTAAAATGTAAATCAACATCAACTGTTTTACCATAATTCCCAAGCATTTTATTAATGCCGTTCACTAAGGTTTGGCACGCTTCATCATTATAACCACAAACCACAATAGATTTGCCTTTATTTTCAACTAACTCTTTGGCTGCTTTTGAAATTGCTTTCGAAGCCGCAGAATTAGAAATTTTTCCTTCAGATACTTTGGAATTTCCTGTCGCATTAGCAACTTCATTATATAAGGATGCAATAACTTTTCCAAATTCAGATGGTTTAACCATGTAACGCTCATCAGCATTAGCACCCGTTAAAGATAAATTAGCCTCAAAATGGTAATGTTTACTCATTTCCAAATTTTCTCTATTTACTTTACGTGTTTTACTATATTGATTTGCGAATTCAATTGGATTCAACCAAGTTCCTAAAAAATCACAAGCTATACCAACAATCGTTTTTGCCTTTGAAAAATCATAAGACGAAACGACAGATTTTCCAAATACATTTTTATTTGCATTAATTAATGCAGAATAAGAAACGGCGTCAAAAGTTACGTGTTTTGCATTTGGGTATTTTGATGTAAACTCAGCGATAACTGCTTTAGTAGATGGACTAATAATGGTAGATGTTAATATAACAGCTTGACCAACAGACATTGATTTTACAACGGCATCATCAACATTTTTCCATGTAGTTAATTGACCCTTTGCTAATGGTCCTGTTAAACGAGCTCCATCATACAAACTTAATACTGAAGATTGAACCCTTGCACTTGTTGCGCCGTTAGTAACCTTAGATAAATCGTTACCTTCAATTTTTATTGGACGGCCTTCGCGAGTTTTTACAAGAATAGAGGCATAATCATGTCCATCATAAAATGTTGAAGCATAAAAATTAGCTACGCCTGGAGTTACTTCTTCTGGCTTCACAACGTACGGAATTGCTTTATTAACAGGAGTTTCACAAGCAGCTAACGCAACAGCAGCCGTGCTAAATCCCATTACCTTTAAGAAATCTCTACGGCTTGTGCCATTAGTTTTTGCATCATCACCTGTAAGGAAATCTTCCATTGGTAAATTCTCTGCAAACTCATTGTTTTTGCTTTGTACAAAGGCTTCGCTGTTGTTTAATTCAGGTAAACCTTTCCAGTATTTTTTTGACATTGTCATGTGTGATATTTCTTCTAATTACCGGTTTCTAACAATTAATAGTGACATTTAGCGCATTCAAGTCCTCCGATTTTTTCAACCGTCAACTTAACGTCATGTTGTCCTTTATATTTTTCTTTTAAAGCTTTATGTATTTTGTCATAATATGCATTGCCTTCCATTGCAACCTCTGTTTTTCTATGACATTCAATACACCATTTCATGGTTAAAGGCGTTTTTTGTTCTGCAACAGTCATTTTCTTTAAATCTCCATGGCAATTTGCACAATCTTGTTTACCTACAACAACGTGTTGTGAGTGATTAAAGTAAACATGATCAG
>JBIISW010000016.1:0-25953 GCA_044340865.1 Bacteroidia bacterium
AATTGGATTCTCAGGTTTATCATAATTTCCAGTTTTAGGATTGAAGCCTGAAGCATCATAAATTTTTTGAATTTCAGTTTCGCCATATTGAGGTCCTTTTTGAATTCCTTTATGACAGTTCATACACACATTAACAGATGGAATACCTGCATGACGAGATTTTTCAACTGTGTTATGACAATACTGACAAGCAATTTCGTTTTCACCAGCATGTAACTTATGAGAGAATTTAATTGGTTGTTCAGGTTTGTATCCTTTCTGAGTTGTATAATCATAATAGACTCCTAAATTGTAACAAGCATTCCAGCAAGATTTCATGCCAACAAACAAAATAATAATAACAAATACACCAACTAATCTGCGATGACTACCCATCCAATGTTTTACTTCCTGTGAAAAAGTCATTTCTGGCAATTCAGGCTTACCTTCTTTTTTATTGAAAGAATTCGCTAATGAATGACGAACGCTTCTTAAAGCACCAACTATGATAGCTAATAAAACAATTGAACCAAGTAATAAATACAATGGATCAATAGCGCCTTTTACTTCTTCTGCTTCTTCATCTGTCGTTCCGCCTGTTGCAACCGCAGCTGGTTTAACCTCAGCTGGTGGGGCAATCACATAAGCAACTAAAGCTTTTAACTCATCGTCAGTTAAAAATTCAAACTCACTCATAGCATCAACACCGCCATTATTAGCTACTAATGTTTTTGCGTAAGCATCACCTGAAGCAATGACTTTATTATTGTTTTTAATCCATTTTGTTAACCATTCGGTTTCTGGTTTTGGAACTCGACCTGCTACTCCTAACAAGCCTGGGCCTGTTAATTTTTGATCAGTTAACGAGTGACAAACAGCACAATTTTGTTTAAAAATTTTAGCGCCATCTTGAGCTTTTAAATTAACTGAAAAAGCAAATAACAAAAAAACCGCAGAAATAAAGGGTTTTAAAGAGAAATGAGACATATTGTTATGCATAGAATTGTATCTAATTTTGAATGTGTTTACGCAATTTAATGACATTATTATGACAAAAATATGCGCACAAAAATAACAGAATGTTATATATGTATGTAGTAAATTTTACATTTTATTACATTTTTTATTAATTTATAATGATTCTAAATAAAAAAGTTCTTAATCAACCATAAACGGTTTGATTTTTGTTCGAATAAATAGAGAAAATAAACATAGAGCTCGCTTTGTTGTTATATTTACATATAAAATTATGAATACACATTACACTATTAAAGATTTAGAAAGGCTGTCGGGCGTAAAAGCCCATACATTAAGGATTTGGGAGCAACGATATAACATACTGCAACCAGAGCGAACAGATACAAACATCAGATATTATTCAGCCGAAGATTTAAAAAACATTTTAAATATTTCTTTATTAAATAATAATGGGATTAAGATTTCAAAAATTGCAAAATTATCGAGTAGCGAAATACTAAATGAGGCCCAATTAATACTTAATACATATAGCAAGGAAAGTGATCAAATTGATAATTTAGTGCTCAGTATGATTGAAATGAATGAAGTGAAATTTGAAAAAATAATTTCAAACTGCGTGATTCATTTTGGATTTGAAAACACCATGGAAAAGGTTGTATTTCCATTCTTAAGACAAGTTGGAAACATGTGGCAAATGGGGCTTATTAACACTATACAAGAGCATTTTATAACGCATTTAATTCGTCAAAAAATTATAGTTGGCATTGATGGTTTGTTTCATGAAATTTCGCCAAATCCAAAAACATTTTTACTGTATTTACCAAATAAAGAATTACATGAATTAGGATTGTTATATTGTTATTTTTTAATAAAAGCAAAAGGTCATAAGTGCTATTATTTAGGCCAATCAGTGCCTTTAGAAGATTTAGAAAAAGCAAATGAGTTAGTCTCTCCTGATGTGATTGTTACATCGTTCACAAATCCAATGGATGAGACTACGGTTACTGATTATTTAAAAACGATTGCAAAGACTTTCAAACATAAATCTATCTTAATTTCAGGGAGAGTGTTTTCCTTTTTTAGTCATAAACTAGAGTTGCCAAAAAACGTTTGCCTTTTGCACTCATATGACGAGTTTAAAAATCAACTGTAAATTACTACCTTTACCTTTGTATGAAATTTATACGATTACATTTATTTACTTTTTCTCTTTTTATTCTATCGTGTGCAGCGAAACATGAAGACGACGTTTTAGTTCCTCCAACTATTCTTGAAAGCCATCAGTTGGTAGAAATACTTACCGATGCTTATTTAGCTGAAGGCGCTGCGGGCATTAATATTAAAGGAGTTTCGGGACAACAATTTGATTCTGTTTATTTATTTAATCCATTAAAAGAACACGGTTGTTCTAAATCAAAATTTGATTCCTCCATGGTTTTTTATACTCACCATCCAATCGTTTTAAAAAATATTTACGATCAGGTATTAGAAGAACTTAATAAAATAGCGGCACGAGATTCAATATGAAACAGTTAATTTCTGAAATAAAAACATTAGCCGAACTTGGGTTTCAAGAAGTTGTTTCTATTAGAAGACACATTCATAAACATCCTGAACTATCATTTAAAGAATTTCAAACTGCTGAATTTATTTGTTCTGTTTTAGATAAATATAATATTGCTTATCAAAAAAACATTGTAGGAACAGGAATCGTTGCAATCATTGAAGGACTAAACCCTTCTGAAAAGACCATTTTACTTCGTGCAGATTTAGATGCATTGCCAATCGTTGAGGAAAATAAAACTGATTATACTTCTGTGAATGAAGGAATCATGCATGCTTGCGGACATGATGTGCATAGTGCTTCTGTTTTAGGTACTATCATAATTTTAACCAAATTAAAAAACAAATTTAGTGGTACTGTAAAAATTATGTTCCAGCCTGGCGAAGAGGTCCTTCCAGGCGGCGCATCTTTAATGATTGATGCTGGAGTTTTAAATAATCCGAGCGTTGAGTGTGCAATTGCTCAACATGTTTTTCCTAGTATGCCAGTTGGCAAAGTTGGATTTAAAAGTGGCATGTATATGGCAAGTACAGATGAAATACATATAACCATACATGGTAAGGGCGGACACGCAGCAATGCCTAATGAATATACGAATCCATTAAATGCAGCAGCTGCCATTATTCAAACTATTGAAAAAGAATTTCCATTTTATTTCGACGAGGAAGGTGTTTCCAAAAATACCTATAACGGTATTCCAACAGTAATTGCATTTGGGAAAATAGAAGGAAAAGGAGCAACTAATGTTATTCCTTCTAGCGTATACTTAGGAGGAACTTTGAGAACAATGGACGAAATCTGGCGAACAGAAATAAAAGAAAAAATAAAACAAATCATTCGTTCAGTATGTGAAAAATACAACACTACCGCTGATATTAATATAGAAAATGGATATCCTTTTTTGGTAAACGATGTGCCCCTTACAAACCGATGTAAGCAAATGGCTGTAGATTACCTTGGAGAAGAAAACGTGGAAGAATTGCCATTAAGAATGACTGCCGAAGACTTCGCATATATTACGCAAAAAGTTCCAAGTTGTTTTTATCGATTAGGCACAGGAAATAAAGAAAAAAATATTATCTCCGGAGTTCACACCTCAACATTTGACATTGATGAAAAAGCTTTAGAAATTTCTACTGGGCTAATGGCATATCTGACATTGTGCGAGCTTGAGTCTTAAATTATAATGTCTTATTAAAATCAATTAATAATTTTCCGACATCATTATAATCTGTTAATGGCAAGGTTTTTTCGATATCATACACATCGTGATATGATGCTGTTCCTCCTAATGTGTAAATAAAAAAACAAGGAACTCCTTTCTCTGAAAACCAATAATGATCACTGTTTGCAGCTTTGCCTCTTTGCTTAATTTGAGACACATACTTCTTTTGATTATTTACACTTACTAATTTTTCAAACTGAAATTTATATACTGAAGCGTTTACAACCATAATGCCATCGTCGCCAGTTCCAAGCAAATCTAGGTTTGTAAGAAATTTAATTTCTTTTAATGGAAATAATGGATGCTCCGTATAATATTTTGATCCAAGCAAGCCTGCCTCTTCTCCACTAAATAAAAGAAATGCCACAGAATACTTTGATGGGTTTTTTTGATAATACTTTGCTAAGTTTAACAACATACTTACTCCGCTTGCGTTATCGTTTGCGCCAGGAAAATAAGCTGTTTTGCCCATGGCACCTAAATGATCATAATGAGCAGAAAAAACTAAAAAACTATCAGGTTGTTCTGTACCTTTTATATAACCAGCTATGTTTTGAGATTCAAAATCACGAATGAATTTATTTTTAAACTCAATGTTTATTTCTTTTAATTCGTTTTTAAACGAATCCTTTAATAATTCAACAACGACTTTATTATTTAAGCTTGTAGCGACTGTATACGTCAGTTTCTTTTTCAACCTTACTTCGATTTCTTTACCCTCATAAGATGACACGAATGTAACGCTATCTTTTCTTATTAATTTAAAATTGGATTTTATTGCTTGTGATGTCGGATCAATTAAATAATGTTCCCCAGCTTTCAATTTCTTTCCATCAACTGCAACATCGATTTTACTCGGAAAAGAATTTACATCAAATAGATATGTTTGGGAATATGATGAATTGAAAGCATTTAATCCAATAGTTTTAAACTCCTTTTTTAAATAGTGCGCTGCCTTATTAACGCCATTGTTTACATAACCTCTTCCTAAAAATTTTTTAGAAGTTAGTTTTTTAATTACACCCCTTGCGTAAGCTGTGTCTTGTGCATATGCAAAATGAAATGAAATAAAATAAACTAAAACTAAAAAAAATCTATTCATCGTTTAATCATTAAAATCTCTTTGCAACCAAACTCATTAAATTTTTAACTAACTCATTGTCATCTTTCCAAGCATAAATGTCTTTTAATCCATTTAAAAACACATTAGCTTCATGAATGTTAGTTGTCGTGTTCAATTGTTCAATAGCCATTTGATATTCGTTTGCGTTGCCCGAAAATAATTCATTAATGAATCTAAATTTATCATTAATGTTAATGTTTAATTTCGGAAAGCTTGCTTTTTCAACAACTACAGGCTCTATTTGAGGCGTTTGAATAGGCTCCAAAACAACTTTACTTTCTTCGATATTTTCAATAGGGATTTCAATCTTAGGCTCTACCATTACATCAACAGGAGCAACAACATTAGTGATTGTTGCTTGTGCCTCAATTTCCAAAGAACCTACCTTATACTCTTTTAAAACCAAATACGCTGAAACTAATTTATTAGTTTGTGTGATGGCATAATGAAGTTGCTCGTCCATTCTCTTGCTTGGCGGTAAGTTTTTTTCAAACTCCTCAATCGCGTTCTTTAAATCGTTTAGCGATGAATGTAATTGTTTAGATAAAAAATCAGTTTGCATATCTTGTGAATAATTAAGAATTAAAAATACAGTATTTTAATTTTACTTAGATTATTTTTAGATTTTATATTTAAATAGTAATTAACCATGTTTTTAGAAAACATTAAACAAGGCGCCCATAAAAAAGGTTGGATTGAAGTAATTTGCGGCTCAATGTTTTCAGGAAAAACAGAAGAGTTAATTCGTCGGTTGAAACGCGCTCAATTTGCTAAACAAAAAATCGAGATATTTAAACCACAGATTGATACACGCTACCACGAAGAAAATGTCGTTTCTCATCAAGGAAACGAAATCATGAGTACGCCTGTTTCTTCAAGCTCAACTATTTTATTGTTAGCAAACGATGTGGATGTGATTGGTATTGATGAAGCTCAATTTTTTGATTTAGAATTAATAAACGTCTGTAATCAATTAGCAAATAGTGGCGTAAGGGTAATTGTTGCAGGCTTAGACATGGATTATAAAGGAAATCCGTTTGGCCCAATGCCTGGTTTACTAGCTAGTGCCGAATATGTTACAAAAGTCCATGCTATATGCATGAATTGTGGCGGTTTAGCACACATTTCTCATCGAAAAACAGAAGAAACAAATTTAGTTCTACTTGGCGAAACTGATAGTTATGAACCACTTTGCAGAGATTGTTTTAATAATGCAAAAAACTGCATATAATTAACGAATTAGCTCGTTGTTAAAAACAAAATATGTAATCTAAATTTTTATGTATAATTTTAAAGTCTAATAAAAACAAATGGCACACCTCATAGCACCTTCAGTATTATCAGCAGATTTCGGAAATTTACAACGTGACATTGAATTAATAAATAATTCAGAAGCAGATTGGTTTCATATCGATATCATGGATGGCGTTTTCGTTCCAAACATATCATTTGGATTCCCAGTTTTAAAAGCCATTCAAAAACATGCTAAAAAACCTTTAGATGTGCATTTAATGATAGTTGATCCTGATAGATACACGCAACCATTTAAAGATGCTGGTGCTGACATTCTAACCTTTCATATGGAAGCTTGTACACATCTACATAGATCCATTCAAAATATTAAACAAGCAGGCATGAAAGCAGGTGTAGCGCTTAATCCTCACACTCCTATTCATCTATTAGAAGATATTATATCTGACGTGGATGTTGTTTGTTTAATGAGTGTAAATCCAGGGTTTGGTGGACAAAAATTTATTGAAAATACCTTTCATAAAATAACCGCTCTCAAAAAATTAATTACAGATAAAAAATCTACTGCTTTAATCGAAATTGATGGTGGAGTAGACTTTAATAATTATAATAAATTGATTTCTTGCGGCGCAGATGTATTAGTGGCCGGCAACACCGTTTTTGGTAACGAAAACCCAACAAATGCAATCAAACAATTAAAACAACTATAAATTAACTAATCATTAAAAACTAACCATTATGGCATTTGAATTACCACAATTGGCCTATGCGCATGCCGCACTTGAGCCTCATATCGACACTAAAACCATGGAAATTCATCATGGTAAACATCATCAAGCTTACGTTACTAATTTAAACGCAGCCTTAACAGGCACAGATGCTGAAAATTTAAGTATTGAAGAAATTTGTAAAAATATTTCAAAATACCCAATGGCTGTTAGAAATAATGGCGGTGGGCATTACAACCACTCCTTGTTTTGGACAATCATGGCTCCAAATGCAGGCGGAAGTCCAAAAGGAGATTTAGCGACTGCAATTGAAAATGATTTAGGTGGCTTTGAAAAATTTAAAACTGATTTTGCACAGGCCGGTGCCACTCGTTTTGGATCAGGATGGGCTTGGTTATGCGTTAAAGCTGATGGTAAATTAGCTGTTTGTTCAACTCCAAATCAAGACAACCCACTAATGGATATTGCCGATTGCAAAGGAACACCTATTTTAGGAATGGATGTTTGGGAACATGCTTATTACTTAAACTATCAAAATAGACGTCCTGATTATATGGCAGCATTTTTTAACGTCATTAACTGGGATAAAGTAGCTGAATTATATGCAATAGCTAAAAAGTAACATACCTAACTTAAAACTCACAAATAAAAAAACCTCTTGAATATATTCAAGAGGTTTTTTTATTTTAAAATGATGTCTATTAATTTATGATAGCTTTAAATCAAGCTTTATAAAAATAAAAAAGCCTCACGTTTGTGAGGCTTTTTTATTTTTATTTTCCGTGGAATACGGAAATAAATCCTGTGTATTTTTTATCGTCAACTATATCTAAGATATAGAAATAAGTTCCATCAACCGTATCTTCAGCCTTCCACTCATTTTTATAATTAGAGTTAGAGTATACTTTTTTACCCCATCTGTCAAATATTAACAAGTTTGAATTAGCATGGTATTCAATGTTTTGAATAACAAAGAAATCATTCACATTATCTCCATTAGGTGTAATAACATTTGGAATGGTTATTGAGCAAGGAGGCAATACCGTAATCACCTCGTAAGCTGTTTTTTGATAGCCACAACTATCCATAACACTAACGCTAATGGTATAATTTCCTGAGCTTGATGGGCTTGTGAAGTCTAAGTTTTGACCTGTTCCTATCAAATAAGGATTACCATTAATATTCCAAGAATAATTATAAGTTGGATAACCGCCAGTAGCTAAACTCGACAAGGTAAATGGAGAATTAGCGCAAGTTGCAGAGGAATCCAGAATTGCAATGTCTAAATCGTTCACAAAATTACTAACCACAATGGTATCACTTGTTGGTTTAGCACAATTGCCATTTACAGTTACAACTAAAGTTGTAGTTGCATTCGTGTTTTGAACATAACTAGAACCTGTTCCTAATGACACAGTTGGAGGAACTGTTGTCCAATTATAGGTATAAGGTGTTCCTGGACTTCCTGGAGTAGTTGAACCAACTCCAGTAGTTATAGTAAACGGCTTATCTAAACATTTCGTGACATCTTGCAACGGTGTAATAACTAAGTCGGCTTTTGGAATGACATTAACTGTAATCGTTTTTGTCTGAGGCGGAATACCACAAGGAGCTGTACCGGTGACAATATAGGTGTTAGTACCAACTACAGGCGGAGTAACATTTATTTTTGGTGTAGTTGCTATTGGCAGAAATGACCCACTTTGATAATAAAACCAATTGTAAGTTACTGCTCCACTAGACGCTAAGTCTAAATCACTTCCCTCACAAATAGTAGTAGAAGTTGGGATTGTAGACATATTAATAGGACCTGTAGGGTATAAAATTGAAACAGTTTGAGTTGCTGAACACAAACCTTGTGGATTAGTAACAGTAATCGTATACGTAGTTGGAACATTTCCAGCTGGTGGCGTTACAAACGTTGGAGAAATTTTTAAAGAGTCGTTTCCATAATTAGCTGTTATAGTGCCATTACTTGATACAGAAACTGTATAACTATTTGCAGGGATAGCAGCACCGCAATACCCAAAACGCATATTAGGCAACATGTTAGCGCCATTTGTCATATAAGTTCCTAATGAAGTTGTAGCGGCATCTGGGCATGAACTAACTCCAGAAGAAGATGATGCAGATTTCATGTTAGCAATATATGGCATTTGTTTTAACTCAATAGATGCATTTGCGGGGAAAGTTGTTAAACCGCCTGTACAAACTTCAATGATGATGTTTGACGTTCCATCCCAAACATATGATTGAGAAAAATTATGCGTTAACCAACCTAAACTGATTGGCTGACTTGGATTGTTATAAACAGTAGTTAATCCTGTAATAAATGGCTGGCCTACACCTGTTGGCAAAGCATTTAAAGATGTGCAACCCATTCTAATTCTATAATCAGGATAGACTAATGGACTTGCATTTAACGCTGTAATTTTAAATGCTAAACTAGAAATTTTTCCTGCGGTGATGCCTGCGGCATTTAAATCAGCAACTTTTACTAAAAACTGGTGTTTCGCAGAATACCACCAACCACTAAATGGTGTTGGATAACTTGTAAAACTATTGCTTTGAAAAGGCCCTACGTTAAATAACTGAGTTGGGGGCCCTGAACAAAGGGCAGAGGTTACACCACAAACTGATGGCGGTGTTGCACCAAAATCAATTCTTATTTTTGCAGTATCGGCAGGAAAGCAAATAACCGTATTAGTAGGAATAATAGTAAACGTAGTTGATATTACATTAACATCAAATGTGCTTCTATAAATACAAACTCCATCATTAACTACAGCAGTATAAGTTCCTGCGGCTAAAGAACCAACCGTGGCAACGGTTGATGCTGAACTAGAATTCAATATAAGTGTGTTGCCTGGTCCAGTGATATTATAATTATAAGGCGCTCCAAATGGCGTTGATAAATTTAAACTTGCTGCCCCATTTAAATTCCCTGGACAAACATTAGCAATGTTTGACATAAAAGTAGAACCACCAGGTATTTGATTCATCGTGTATTTTACTGAATCTTTACATCCAGATAACGTTGTATAAACTAATGTATAAATATTTCCAGCTGTAACTGTAGGTAAATATAAAGTATCATTAGACCCTGCTGGGCCTGGAATTAAAGTCTGCGTAGAAGCAGTTAGACCGCCATACCATACATAAGAACTTCCTGGGCCTGCTGGAATAAAAGCAGATGTTCCACAGAAAGGCTTACCGACTGCCGTAAAAAAAGGAGGTGATACACCAACTGAAATACTCGCGGTTGCTGTTCCGCATGTGGTTGACGCAACTAAGACACTGTATGTGCCAGGCGCTAAACCGGTTGCTGTTTGGGAAGTGCTGACTACCGAGCCTGTAGTAGGCCCTGAGGTGCTTGTCCATTGATAGGTATAAATTCCGTTACTTCCGCTTGCAACAACATTTGCAGAACCAGAAGCACCGCCTGGGCATGAACTCAACGCATTTATACTTACTATATTCACCGTAGTTAATACAATCGAAACCGTTGAAGTTAAAGTACAACCGCCTGGTGACAACATTTGAACTGAATATATATCGCCTGGCGTAGCTGGAGAGACGATTAAAGTATCATTCGTTGCTCCTGAAATAGGTAACCCTGCTGGATTCAACCACTGGTAAGTATTATAGCCAGCTGGGGCAACTAACGTTGCAAAAATGGATCCAGAACACATATTAGCGTAAGGAGTACCAATTCCACCGCATTCAGCATCTACATAAGCATAGCCCCAGTGACCTGATTGCGTACAACCTCCAACTTCAAAATTTACTGATACATTCGTTCCTAAAGGTAACGCTGATAAATCTACTGAATACAACTTCCATTTTCTGTAGCTAACTCCACCATACCCTGGTGTTGCCGTAATTTTTAATGAATCAGAAGGTAAAGAAGAAACCGGGTTAAATGTATAAGAAGTACAACCAGGTAATATGGCACCTGTAGTTTCATTTCTGACCTCGACGCTAAGATAAGGAGATTGATTTGCTGGATGCCCTCCATTCTCAAGCACACAAGCATAACTAAATAATACTTGTTTATTATTAACTGCTGTTGTAGTTATATATTTCAATCTACACCCTCTGTAGTTAGGAACAGTTCCATTCATTCTTACTGAAACTGGATCGAAACTATAAGGACTAACAAATGGAACATCAGACACTAATGTTGAACCAACTGCGCGTGTTGTAACACTATCATATCCAAAAGAAGAACAACCGGGATACAAATTGTTTAATACTGACGGGCGCGTCATGATAGTATGGTAATTGACCGTATTCCTTACAGATACGTTATTTCCTGCTGCGTTAATAATCGTAGCTCCACTAGGGGTGTAAACTGGCAAAGCGGCTCCAGTTGCAACCGTTCCTATACCACCTGTCCAATTTGTAAAGTTATAATTTTCAAATCCCATATTTGGGCAACCTGCACTCATCGTCTTATTCGGACTCAAATAAATTACACTTTCCTCAAACTCTTGAGTGGTTTCATAAGGAGAATGTTTATGAGGGGCTTGTTCTAAAGCCTTTTTAGAAGAAAAATCATTTCTCAAAAACTCAACGTATCCTTTGATGTCTGAAGCTGGAATCCCTTTTGCTTTAGCCTGTTTAATTGCGTCTTCCTCGTTAAAAAATTGCTTATTATACTCTGCTAATTTCTTTTTTTCTAGTTCGGCACTTGAATTAGCTTGGGAATACGCTACTTGAGAATAACATATACTGGTAATTAAAACAACTAATTGTAACAGTTTTTTCATAATATCTAAATTTTAAAGCAAACTTAAGTAAATTATTCTAATTTTCACAATGCTTTCACTAAAGGAACTGATAGTTTCGCTCCCTAAAACAATCCATTCATTGGATTCCTAAATAAAACAATAATTTAAATCTTTAATTTTAATGTATAGAGTTTTAATTTAACTTTGCACAAATATTGTTATGCCAAAAGAAAAAACATCTTCCTTCATAAAGCTAACTTGGTTGATAGTTTGGCTCCCTTTTGTTTTTCTTTTATTTTTAATTTCCCTGATTTCTACTGATTTATTTTTTGACCTTCCAAGTGTTGTGGAACTTCAAAATCCAAAAAGCAACTTAGCAACGGTTATATACAGCAGTGATGCTAAACCCCTTGGAAAGTACTATTCTGAAAACAGAGTGAGTGTGCGGTATTATGAATTAGATCAAGATTTAATTGATGCGCTAATTAGCACAGAAGACGCTCGTTTTAAAGATCATAGTGGAATAGATGTTAAAGCACTTGCTCGATCGGCATCAGGTGTTGTAACTGGCAATATGAATAAAGGTGGGGGGAGTACACTCACCCAACAGCTTGCAAAAATGATGTTTCCTCGGCAAAAATTAAGTAAACCAAAAATGGTATTACAGAAATTAAAAGAATGGGTCATTGCCGTTCGCCTTGAGAAAAATTATACTAAAGATGAAATTTTAGCGATGTACTTAAATAAATTTGATTTTTTAAATCAAGCCGTGGGGATTAAATCTGCTGCTCAAATTTATTTTAATAGAAGTCAAGACAGCCTGGAAATCCAACAAGCAGCCATGCTTATTGGAATGGCAAAAAATCCTTCATTATTTAATCCTATCAAGAAAGCCGACACGACCTTACATCGCAGAAATGTTGTGCTGTCTCAAATGGTTAAATATGGGTTTTTAACAAAAGAAAAATTTGATAGCTTGAAAATATTGTCTCTCGGAATTAAATTTCAACCAGAGGATCATAACGATGGTCTTGCTCCTTATTTTAGAGAATACGTGCGAGAAAATTTTATGAAAGCATGGTGCGAAAAGCACATCAATCCTGAAACAAATAAACCTTATAATATTTACAAAGACGGACTAAAAATATATACCACCATTGACTCTCGAATGCAAGCTTGCGCAGAGGAAGCCGTTAAAGAGCATATGACTGATCTTCAAAAGTTGTTTAACAAAGAATGTAAAACAAAAAAGAATGCGCCATTTGCATGGAATGTAAATAAAGAACAAATAGAAAACATCATGATGAGTTCTATGAAACGAAGTGATCGTTACAGAAACTTAAAAAATGATGGCCTTTCAAAAGAAGAAATTTTAGAAGAATTTAAGAAACCTGTGAAAATGTTGGTTTATAGCATTCGAGGTGAAATTGACACCATTATGTCTCCTTGGGATAGTATTAAATATTATAAATCGTTTCTTCATACTGGCTTCATTGCTATTCAACCAACAACCGGATATGTGAAAGCATGGGTTGGAGGAGTCAATCACAAGCATTTTAAATTTGACCATGTTAAAGTTGGAAGACGACAAGTAGGCTCCACGTTTAAACCATTTGTATATGCATTAGCCATACAAGAAGGTTATTCGCCTTGTTATCAAGTACCTAATGTAAGAACTTGTATAACAACTCCTGATGGAAAAGAATGGTGTCCTGATAACTCAGATGGTGAAAAGGGAACCGGAAAAATGATAACGCTTCGAAAAGCATTGGCAGGTTCGGTTAATTATGTTTCGGCCTTTTTAATAAAAAGATTTGGTCCTGAAGCGGTTATTAACTTAGTAAGAAGAATGGGCATAACTGCTCCAATTGAAGCCGTTCCATCTATTTGTTTAGGCACTCCAGATATTTCAGTATTTGAAATGGTAGCTGCTAATGCAACATTTGCAAATAAGGGCACGTACATTCAACCAACTTTTATTACACGCATCGAAGATAAAAACGGAAAAGTGTTAGAAGAATTTATGCCTAAAACTGATGAGGTTTTTAGTGAGCAAAACGCTTATGCTATTATTCAATTAATGCGCGGAGTTGTAGACTATGGTACAGGGGCAAGATTAAGAGGTAAATACAACTTACGCAATGAAATAGCAGGTAAAACAGGAACAACCCAAAACAATGCAGATGGATGGTTTATGGGTTTAACTCCTGAATTAGTAGCTGGTTGCTGGACAGGTGGAGAAGAACGTAGTGTTCATTTTAATTCAACAAATGAGGGACAGGGCGCTAGTATGGCTTTACCAATATGGGGGAAATTCTTTCAAAAAATTTATGCTGATAAAACATTAAAATTAACAAAAGCAGGCTTCCAAAAACCAACTAATATGGGAGACGTAGAGCTTGATTGTAGTGCTTATGATGCGGCTAATGAACTTGAAATTAGTGATCATACGCTAGAAATTGAATAAAAATTACTCCGTAAGTTGTAATAAATAAATCGTATCAGTTTTAAAAGGTATATAGCGTTGATAACCTACTTTTTTTATTATTTTATAATGAGGTATTTTAGTGCTAAATGAAGTTTGATATTTAAAATGCTCGCCGAAAAAATACCTACTCCAACAAAACGAATCATAATAATAATTCCACATCATCCACTCAAAACCTCCATTAACTTCATTTTTATTGATTTTTTTATTATCTAATAAATTAGAAATCAGCGCATTATTTATACGATTGTAATTAAAATTATCTTTAGTTGCTAACGATGAAAATAGTCCTAAAACAAAAATTAAAACATAAACCATATGTGGTTTTGAAATATTAAAGTTTGATTTATTAATTAATAATAAAATGCCTAATAAAGAAAATAATAAAGAATATCTATCAAAAAAAGCAACAAACATGGCAAATAAGAGCATGTAAATTACTAAAAGGCCTAAAATAAATAATGAAAATTGATTTTTTGGAGTAAATTCTTTTATCTTAATTGATATTTTAATCCCAATAAAAAAATAAATGCAAAACAGAATGCTTCCAATTAAACTTGCTATTCTTATCGTATCTAAAAACATAAAATTAGCAGTTTTGTGATCTAATTTTAATTTAAGATTAATTCCCTCAATACCCAAACCAATATTATATAAAACATTACCAATTGGATACGATTGATAAACTAAACAAATACAATAGGTTAAAAGTATAACGCTCAATTTACCAACAAAACTAATTGAAAAAATGTTTTGTAAAATATAGTTAAGTTTAAAAATAATTAAAGGAAAAACCATTAAACCAAGGTATAGCAATAAAATAGCAAATCTGGTATAAAAATTTTGAATGTATGGTATAAAACTAAACAAAGTTTTTGCTTTAAAAAAAAACAATCCTTGATATGCACACGAATCATATAAACTTTTACACATTAATTGCTCATACATATAAAACAAATACATTGATGAGCAAAATAAACATATAGATATAATAAATGGTTTAAGATTTTTTTTGTTAAATAAAAAGTTAATGAAACAAATAAGCATAAACGAAAGGGGTAAGCAAATGGCTAATTGCCTTATAAAAAGCGCTATTAAATAAAAAACAAAACCAATAACCATATATTTTAAAAATTTAGTGTTAAAATACAAATAGAAAAAATATATACTTAAAATGAGGTTACATAAAAAAGAAACATCTGTCATGTAAGTATTACTCAGGTTAACAAAAAATGGGTTTACCAATAACAATAAAGTAATAATAAGAGCCGTATTTTTATTTAAAGTAATTTTATACGCTAATTTATGGGTATAAATTAGCGATATAAAAGCTAAACATAAAACAGAAAATCGCAAAACAGTAAAAGAAAAGCCAAATAGTTTTACAAATAAAAAGCCCCAAACAACGTGCGCAAATAATGACATTGCGGGCCAGAATCCTAATTGAAAATCGTTTTTAAGATACATCACTTCTACCGATTTTGCATAGGCCCAATCGTCATTTAGCGGAAAATTGCCAATAGGATTTATAATTAATTCAATTATAAAAAAAAACACTGTTATAATAAAATAATTGGAATTCAAATTATTACTAATTAGTATGTTTTTAAAAATATTTTTTTTTTTCAAAGTATAATTTGATAAGTTAATAATTAATTAATTTTACTAAATTTGTAGAATTTCTAAATACAAAAATAATGATGTTTTTATGATAAACAAAATAGTACAAAACGCAGATGAGGCGATCAAAGACATTACGGATAATATGACGCTTTTGGTTGGTGGATTTGGCTTATGTGGCATTCCAGAAAACTGCATAACAGCATTAGTAAAAAAAGGTGTTAAACATTTAACTTGTATCAGTAATAACGCCGGCGTAGATGATTTTGGATTGGGACTATTGTTACAAACAAAACAAGTTAAAAAAATGATCTCCTCCTATGTTGGTGAAAATGCTGAATTTGAAAGGCAAATGCTAAATGGAGAATTAGAAGTTGAATTAATTCCTCAAGGTACACTGGCAACCCGTTGTTTAGCTGCAGGTTACGGCATGCCAGTTATTTATACGCCTGCTGGAGTTGGCACAGAAGTCGCTATTGGCAAAGAAGTTAGAACATTTGATTACAATGGAGAAGTGAAAGAATATTTAATGGAGCATGCTTTTGAAGCTGATTTTGCCATTGTAAAAGCATGGAAAGGAGATACTGCAGGTAATTTAATTTTTCGTTCAACGGCTCGAAATTTTAATCCTATGATGGCAATGGCGGGAAAAATAACCATTGCAGAAGTAGAAGAATTAGTTGAAGTTGGAGAACTTGATCCAGATCATATTCACACGCCTGGCATATACGTTCACCGTATTTTTAAAGGCGAAAAATATGAAAAGAGAATTGAGCAAGTCACTGTCAAGAAATTAATTTAAAATGAAAAGCAAACTATTAAAGACAATTACACTATCTTTTTTTACACTCAGCTGTTCACACGCTCCAGATGCTGTTAAAGAAACCAATTTAATTATTGTTACAGATATTTATAACGAAAAAAGTATTTTAAACTTTGAAAGCACCATGAAAATGGGTGATGCGCACACGGGTAAATGTTATTCGAGTGTTGATTCCATTAGGCAATTTGGCATAGGTTACGAATATATTTTACCCGATTCATTAAAAACCAAAAATGTAACCGTTTATGTGTCCGCTTGGGTAAGAGAAGCTGAATCACCTTTAAATGGTGGAATTGCGGTAAGTTTATCTAACTCTACAAAAAACTTAGCGTGGCGTGTAATGGAATATAAAAATAAATCGTTTGAAGCAAATAAATGGGTGCAATTAACAGATTCGTTTTTTTATAGTAAAAAGGATTTTAACGACCCACGAATTTCAATTGGTGTATTTGGATATAAAATTGCAGGCAAAGATAATTTTGATGTAGATGATTTACAAGTAAGTTATAAGTTTACTGATTAAATAAAGTAATATGAGTGAGCCAAAATTAAATACAATATGATCTTTAACCTAAATAAAATATTTAAATATGTTATAACTTGGATACAACAACATGAGAACTATTTTTTTCAAATAGCCATATTATTAAATATATGGTTTGTTTGTAATAACTCATTTTTTACGTCGATGGACGGACCAGCTCATCTGCATAATGCTTATTTATTTAAACAATTAATTTTTAATAGTGAATTTTTAAGTAATTATTACCAAATAAATACCATTCCAATTCCTAATTGGACAAATCATATAATCCTGTCATTTCTTTTATCCTTTGTTTCGCCAAGTCTTGCCGAGAAAGGAACTCATATTATTTATATTGTTTTATTAGCATTTTCATTTAGATATTTTATAAAACAAGTTCAGCCAACAAACAGTGCACTTTCTTTTTTAATACTTCCATTTTTGTTTTCATTTTTACAACAATTAGGATTTATAAATTATAATTTTTCGATAGCATTTATGTTTTTAGGTATAGGATTTTATTTGAAACATCAAAGCCACCTTAATTTTAAAAATTTAACAATATTATCTGTAATAATTTTGTTTGCATATTTTAGTAATGTATTAGGCTTTGTTTACTTAGTATGTTTTATTTTTTTATCTAATTTTGTAATTCAATTTGGCACTATTTCAATATTTAATAAACAATTAACTATTGAATGTGTAAAAAAGCATATTAAATTATTGCTAATATGTTTAATTCCATTTATCTGTTTAATTGTTTTTTATAATACTGTTGTCTTTTTTCCTTCTACCGCTAATATTAGTAAAGCAGAATTATTTGATTGGATATTTGATATGAAACCACTTATTATTTTTATTTACGATGAAGATAAAGTTTATACCAAATTTTTCTTTCTTTGCTTAATTATTTCATTAGGAATTACAATTTATAAATATTACGAAACAAATAAAATTATTAAATTAACTATAAACTTAGTATTTGTAATCAGTTTACTTTTAACACTTTATTTATTATTTAATGTGCCTGATGGCTCGAGTGCGGGTATGATGTCGGATAGATTATGTTTAATGCTATTTTTTATTTTTATAGCTACTTTAGTTAGTTTTCCTGTTTCAAAAAATATTCAGTTTATACTAGTTGGCGTCGCTATATTTATAAATTTAGCATTATTTAAAAACAATAGAAAAACAATTATACAAGATTTTGGTTTGCGTGCAGAAATGATTTATAATACATCAAAAAATATAAAAGAAAAAAGCGTTGTGTTGCCAATAAACATGAGTGAAAATTGGCTTGAAGGGCATTTTTCTAATTACATTGCCACTGATAAAGAAATTGTATTACTCGAAAATTATGAAGCAAGTCTCGGCTGGTTCCCATTAAAATGGCACCCAACTAAATTACCAAAAATATTACTAGGGACTAAAGAGCGAGTTAATAATTTGAGCTGGATTAGTAATTATGAATCGAAGATTGAAAAGAAAATAGACTATATTTTTTTATATGGCAATACATTAAAAATAGATGAACCATCATATGCCGAATTAAAAACTGAATTAGCAACAAGCTATTTATTAGACACGACAACGATAAAAAATGAATACATTAAATTATTCAAATTAAAACAATAATTTTAATTAATTTTTCGCTAAAAATAAATTATGTTAGATAAAAACGGAATAGCAAAACGCATTGCAAAAGAAGTAAAAGACGGAATGTACGTGAATTTAGGAATTGGAATTCCTACATTAGTTGCAAACTTTATACCCGAAGGTGTAAATGTTGTTCTGCAATCTGAAAACGGAATTTTAGGAATGGGCCCCTTTCCGTTTGAGGGTGAAGAAGATGCTGATTTAATTAACGCTGGAAAACAGACAGTAACTCTGCTAAAAGGAGCTTCAATTTTTGATAGTGCTATGAGTTTTGGTATGATTCGTTCTCAAAAAGTAAACTTAACTATTTTAGGAGCCATGGAAGTTAGCGAAAATGGTGATATTGCCAATTGGAAAATACCCGGTAAGATGGTAAAAGGAATGGGCGGAGCCATGGATTTAGTGGCAAGTGCAAAAAATATAATTGTTGCCATGCAACACGTTAATAAATTAGGCGAATCTAAATTATTAAAAAAATGCGATTTACCTTTAACAGGAATTAATTGCGTTAAAAAAATTGTTACCGAATTAGCTGTTTTAGATATATTACCCGAAGGTGGTTTTCGCTTATTAGAAAGAGCCCCAGGCGTTAGCGTTGAGCAAATAAAAAATGCTACCGAAGGTAAATTAATAATTGAAGGAGAAATTCCTGAAATGACCATTTAAATGATATGAAAAAAAAACTTAAATATCATTTTGTATTTTTACTTTTATTACAAATAGGGCTTTGTTTTTTATATGGCTATCATAAAACGTATAAAGAGAGGCCTTATTCTATACATCAATGGCGCCAAACAGATTGCGCTTCTTTTGCAAAAAATTATTACGAAGAAGGAATGCACTTTTTTAGTCCTACCATTCATTGGCAAGGCAATCAGCAAGGCAAAACAATAAGCGAATTTCCTTTAGTAAATTACAGCGTAGCATGTTTATATAAAGTGTTTGGAGAACACGAGTTTTTGTACCGCTTTACAGTTTTTGGTATTTATTTAATTTCTGTTTTATTTTTATTTGCAATGGTATTTATTGTATCAAATTCATTGTTTTATAGCTATTTTTCTGTCTCATTAATTTCCACATCCCCATTAATTGCCTATTATTCTTTTAGTTTTTTAGCAGATATGCCTGCGTTATCGTTTGCTATAATTTCGTTATCGTTTTTTGTGTTCTTTTTAAAATCAAATAGTAAATACCAATTTGTTTTAGCTCTAGTCTTTGCTGTTTTAGCGGTGCTTTTAAAAGCAAGTTCGGCAACTGTTTTATTAATAATTATAACAGTTACACTCATTAATTCACTTAAGTTCCCGAAATATTTTTCAAGTGAACGTATTTCGTTTAAATATAAATTAACCCCAATAGTGTTTTTTATTGTTTCGTTTGCAATTATATATTCATGGTACCATTATGCGTTTTTATATAATAAAGAAAATAGTAATGGTGTTTTTTTATTGGAAACGTTGCCAATATGGAAAATGAATGATAAAGTACTTGAAACTGGTAGATTACTTTATAATGTTCAGTTTGCTATGTTTTTTAATAAAGGAGTTCTCATTTTTATTTCTATCATACTTGGTTGGTTATTATTAAATTTAAAAAAGATACGTTCATTTTTGCAAATAAGTTTGCTTATTGCATTAGCATCTTTTATAGGATTTATTGTTTTATTTTATCAAGTTTTTAATGTTCATGATTATTATTTAATTAATTCGATGATTTTGCCAGTAATTGTTTTGGTTTGTTTAGGCGATTATTTAAAACCAAGATTAGAAAACATTACTAAAAAAGTGATGATTTTTGTTTCAATGATAATTTTAACTAATGCTGTATATTGTGCAACAATTATTCGTTTAAGAAATATTAATAAAGATGTTTTGTGCGAATATTCACCCTTTATTACAAATGAAGAAAAGAACTTTTCAGATTGGTTTCACTACAATTATTCAATTACTTTAAAGCCATTTGAAACAATTACTCCTTATTTAAGGTCTTTGGGAATTAATAGAACAGACAAAGTTATCAGTTTACCAGATCCAAGTTTTAATATAACCTTATATTTAATGGATCAAAAAGGATTTACTGAAACCGAAATGTCATTAAATAATGATATTAAACGAATTCAAAACGATATTGATTTAGGCGCCAAATATTTAATCTTAAGTGACTCTTCGTTAATCCATAAAACGTATCTCAACAATTATTTAAATAATCCTATTGGTAAGTTTGAAAATGTTTTGATTTATAAAATTAATTAAGAAAATTATCTTTGGCAGACGTTGTATATGGAAGCCGATTTATTGGAGGTAAACCTCATCGCATTTTATTTTTTTGGCATTCTATCGGTAATAAAATGCTTATCAAGTTTCAAACATGTTTACAAATCTTAACCTAATAGACACGGAAACCTGCTATAAATTATTTAAAGCAGATATTATTAAAAGTATTCCATTAAAAGAAAAAAGATTTGGCTTTGAGCCAGTAGTAACTTCAAAAATTTCAAGAATCAAAGACTTGCGTATCTATGAATTTGGCATTTCTTATTATGGAAGAACCTATGAAGAAGGCAAAAAATTGGTTGGAAAGATGGCTTTAGGGCAATATACTGCATTTTAAAATACGGTTTATTTAAAGCAAAATAGATTAACCTTTTAATTCAAATCATACTGGAGTTTACTCAATTTATTATAAAGACCATCTTCATTATTAATTAATTCTTGATGCGTACCCATTTCAAGGACTTCTCCTTTTTGTAAAACAATAATCTTGTCCGCGTTTCTAATGGTTGATAATCGATGTGCTATAACAATCGATGTTCTTCCTATCATTAGCTTATCCAGAGCCTCTTGAACCAAACGCTCGCTTTCACTATCCAAACTACTGGTGGCTTCATCTAAAATTAAAATGGATGGATTTTTTAGAACAGCTCTTGCAATAGCTACTCTCTGCCTCTGTCCACCTGATAACTGGATGCCTCTATCACCAACTAACGTTTCAAAACGATCAGGAAAACTCATAATAAAATCATAGGCATTTGCTTGCTTTGCAGCCTCCATCACTTCTTCATCCGTAGCATTTGACTTTCCATATAAAATATTTTCTTTGATTGTGCCGCCAAATAATAAAACGTCTTGCGGCACAATAGCCATCTGGTCTCGTAACTCAGTCAACTCATAATCGGTTGATTTTTTTCCGTCAACGGTGTATTCACCTTCATTTGGTTCATAAAACCTCAACGTTAGTGCAGCTAATGTGGATTTACCACTACCGCTTCCTCCAACAAGTGCAACTGTTTGGCCAGCTTTAACGTTGAATGAAACATCGCGAAGCACTTGAAAATCGGGGCGTGTAGGATACGTGAACTGAATATGTTTAAACTCCAAATCACCTTTTACTCTATGACTATTTGAAAGAAAAGCTAAATTAATTTCCTCGTTTTTTTCATCAATAATATCAAATACTCTATCTGTTGCGCCTAATGCCCTTTGAATTGAGGCTAATTGTTCAGGCAAACCACCCAATGATGCTGCCACAAAAAGAGAGAGCATCATAAAGATTCCAAAATTTTCTGGACTCAAAACATGTGAGTTTATCAGTAATAACATCTTATATAAAATGAAAAAGATAGAGCCAAATACACACATGATAATAAAAGCAAAAAATGCACCTCGCATCACCCCATATTGTACCCCAAAACGTCTAATCTCATTAGTTACTTTATCGTATTTTTTAATTTCTAAATGTTCGCTTGTAAATGCTTTAACGCTTGTTATTCCGGTTAATGCTTCAGAAACAATAATACTAGACTCTGAAATTTTATCTTGCAATCCCTTTGAATATTTACGTATTTTTCGGCCATACAAAATCGCAACCAATGTTATTGGCGGTATAATAACCACAAACCATTTAGCTACATCCCAACCTGTAAAATTAATTAATAAGATTAAGCCCCCAATCCCAACGATTGTTTGTCTGATGACCTCTGCAATATTTACCGTAAACGCCTCCGAAATAACATTAATATCGGTTGATAACCGGCTACTTAAATCAGCAACTTGATTTTTTGAAAAAAAGCTCATGGGCAATTGGACTAATTTTTTAAATGTATCGGTTCGCAATCCCTTTAAAATATTTTCAGTCACTATTGAAAATGTATAAACCCTGCCAAAGGAAACAAATCCTTGTGCTACCAACAAAATAAGCAGTTCTAGGCCTGTACCAGATACCGAATTCTTAAAAACCTCTGGTGCCATATTTGTTTGACCAAGATAACCAAACATTTTACCTGCCATAATAGGAAAATAAAGCCCTACAACAGCAGTTGCCACAACAAAAATCATCCCTAAGCTAAAAATCCATTTACTTTTTTGAAGGTATTTAAATAAACGCAATGATTTTTTGAAATTTTTTTTCGAAAATTTTGCTTTTGGAATACCTTCCATTGATTTTTGTTTAGATTCTCTTGCGCTTGCCATGTTTCATTAATAATTGAGTGCAAAGGTACGCTTTATAAAAAGGTATACAAAACTCTTTTTAATTGCTTTAAAAACTATAAAATGATGGTGAGTCATCTTGTTTTCATAAAATTCTTGATAAAAAAATTTGTCAGGATATAAAATTCTATTATATTTGCACTCCATTTTTGATAATAACCATATTTAAATATATAACAACATGAAACGTACCTTCCAACCATCGCAAAGAAAAAGAAAAAACAAACACGGATTCCGTGAGCGTATGGCATCTGCAAACGGACGCAGAGTACTTGCGCACCGCAGAGCAAAAGGCAGAAAAAAATTAACAGTTTCTAGCGAAAAAACTCACAAATAATAGATTTCTCTATTGTTGAAACGAATACAAAAGCTATCTATGTTAATAGATGGCTTTTTTGTTATAATCGAGTTTATAATTAACCTCAATTGGAAATATAAAATCTTTAATTAAATACTAAATTTATATAATCTTATATCATACTAAACAACAATTCTTATGAAAAACACAGCGCTTACTCAAACACACATAGCATTAGGAGCAAAAATGGTTCCATTTGCAGGTTACAACATGCCCGTTTCATATAGCGGCTTAAATGATGAGCATGCTACAGTTCGAAATGCTGTTGGCGTATTTGATGTTAGCCATATGGGTGAATTTATTTTAAAAGGCGATAATGCACTAAAATTAATTCAAAAAGTAACCAGTAACGACGCATCTGTTTTAACAGATGGGAAAGCACAATACTCTTGTTTGCCAAATGAGAAAGGCGGAATTGTAGATGATTTATTAGTATACAGAATTGATGAAAAAACTTATATGTTAGTAGTCAACGCTTCAAATATTGAAAAAGATTGGAACTGGATAGGCGATCACGACACATTTGGTGTTGAAATGCATAATATTTCTGAAAAGACATCTTTATTAGCCATACAAGGTCCTCAAGCAACAGCTACTCTTCAAAAATTAACCTCTGTTAATTTATCTGAGATTCCTTATTATTCATTTGCAAAAGGTACATTCTGCGGGGTGGAAAATGTTATTATCTCAAACACAGGGTACACAGGCGCCGGTGGATTTGAAATTTATTTTGAAAATGAAGACGCGGATAAAATTTGGAACGCTATTTTCGAAGCTGGTCAAGAATTCGGAATTAAGCCAATTGGATTAGGTGCAAGAGATACCTTACGTTTAGAAATGGGCTTCTGTTTATATGGGAACGATATCGACGATACAACATCGCCAATTGAAGCTGGACTAGGATGGATTACAAAATTCACAAAAGAGTTTACTAACCGTGCTGCAATTGAAAAACAAAAAACAGAGGGTGTTACAAAAAAATTAGTTGGGTTTGAAATGATTGAACGTGGTATTCCTCGTCATGATTACCAAATAGCTGATGCAAATGGAACTATTATTGGTAAAGTAACTTCAGGAACGCAATCACCAAGTTTAAATATAGCTTTAGGAATGGGTTATGTAAATACAGAATATTCTAAAGCTGGCACAGAAATTTTTATTTTAATTAGAGATAAAGCCATAAAAGCTAAGGTTTGCAAAATTCCTTTTTTAAAAAAGTAATAATTTAATTTAAATGAACATAGAAGTTTGTTACTCTCCACAATCTTATCACCTGTTTCATAAACCAGATGCAATTGTGGTTGTTATTGATGTTTTCAGGGCAACCTCTGCAATCGTCACTGCTTTTTATAATGGCGTGAGTAAAATGATTCCAGTTGCAACTATAGAAGAAGCAAGAGAATATCAAAAAAATGGATTTTTAGCGGCAGCTGAAAGAGACGGAGAAGTGGTTGAAGGATTTGAATTAGGAAATAGTCCATTTGGCTATATGAATAATAAAATAAAAGGAAAAACTATTGCAATATCAACAACGAATGGCACACAGGCCATTGAGGTAAGTAAAAACGCAAACAAAATAATAATCGGTAGTTTTTTAAATTTAGATGTCGTATGCGATTATTTATTAGCACAAGAAAAAGATGTGGTATTACTTTGTGCAGGTTGGAAAAATAAGTTTAATTTAGAAGATACGTTGTTTGCAGGGGCAGTCATTGAAAAATTATCACATCATGATTCTGTTACATATACCTGTGATTCTGCAATAGCTTCAAAGCATTTATTTAACTTAGCTAAACCAGATTTATTTTCTTTTTTATCCGCTTCTTCTCATCGCCAAAGACTAGCTAAATTAGATTTAGAACGCGATATTCAATATTGCTTAACGCTCAACCAATGCTCTGTTATTCCATTCTTGGAAGGAAAATATTTAGTGAAAATGTAACGTAACTATATGGTAGAAAATATTAAAGCTATTGGAAAGCGTTGTTCGATTCTCGTAAAAAATAATGTGTTTAGTTTGGTCATTATGCCCACTGAACAAAAAAAGAAAATGATTCTATTGCTAATCTGGCTATTAGCTTGGACAGCTGGAGGTATCGTCATTATTGCAAATTATAATACATTAACTCTACAGAGCTCAAAATTGTTTGTCATCATTTGGCTCGCGTTCTGGGCTTATTTCGAATACAAGATTGTTAACGTATATGTATGGAAACAATTTGGAAAAGAAAAATTTTGGATAAAAAGTGGCACCATCTATTACCAACACTATATAAAAGGCACAGAAAAAATTCATGAGTATGATTTAGAATTAGCTTCTGATTTTAAGTTAATTCCTTTAGATAACAGAAATTATCAAGACGTATTTGCTCAAAGTTTTTGGGTAAAAGGCGGTGAACGCATTGAGTTTTCTTGCC
>JBIISW010000088.1:0-10960 GCA_044340865.1 Bacteroidia bacterium
CAAAGAGCAAAACAATCAAAGCTAATTTTAAAATATGTTTAAGCATTAAGATGATTATACATTAATTGAGCTACCTTTTTTGACGCACCGCTATTGCCAAGCAGTTGAATTAATTCATCGTAATTTCCCAACATCTCTTCTCTTTTTTTACCAGCAAGAATAGACTTTAATTCGTTTTTTAAATTTGAGGCAGTTAGTTCAGATTGTATCAATTCTTTTACAACAGGTCTATCTAAAATTAAATTTGGTAGTGATATGTATTTAACTCTGTTGCCAACAACCAGACGAGCAATTGCGTATGACACTGCACCGCCCTTATAACAAACAACTTGTGGCAGTCTAAATAAGGCACTTTCAAGTGTAGATGTTCCAGATTTAATAATTCCTGCATGTGCGTGTTGCATCAATGCATACGTTTGATTAAACACTACTTTAATTCCCATTTGAATCGCATTATTATATGCTTCTTTTGGTAAATTAGTTGTGCCCGCAATAACAAATTGAAACTCTTGAAAATCACCAACAACATTAAGCATAATAGAAAGCATTCTTTCAATTTCTTGTTTTCTACTTCCTGGCAAAACAGCAATGATTGGCTTATCACCTAACTTATTTTCTAAAGTAAAATCTTCTCTAGTTGGCAATTTACTTTTTTCTTGTTCAATAGCATCGAGTAATGGATGACCAACATAATCTGCGTCATAATTATGTTTTTTGTAAACAGCCACTTCAAAAGGAAGAATGACAAACATTTTTTCGATGCTACGTTTCACGATTTCAACCCTATTTTCTTTCCACGCCCAAATGGTTGGAGAAATATAATATATCACTCTAATGCCTTGTTGCTTTGCCCAATCGGCAATACGTAAATTAAATCCAGGATAATCTACCAAAACTAAAACATCGGGTTTAAATCTTAAAATATCTTGTTTGCAGAACTTTATGTTTCTGAAAATCGTGCGTATATTTTTAAGCACTTCAACAAAACCCATGAATGCTAAATCTTTGATGTGTTTACGAGGTTTTTGTTTAGCAACTTGTTCCATCAAATCTCCACCCCAAAACTGAAATTGAATCGTGTTATCAATCAGCAGTAATTCCTTCATCAAATTTGAAGCATGCAAATCTCCAGATGGCTCACCTGCCAAAATATAATACTTCATATTTTTTATAATAAAGAAATGTAAAAAACAATGCCAACATAAGCAAAGGTTGCAAACATGATACCTTTACTCAAATCGTAAACTTTTTTATTTAGGAACAAATAAAACACCAATAAATTTACAGTTACACAAATGATGGCTATATCTTGAAATGTATTGGCGCCTCTTAAATAACGAATAAAACCAAACGGAAAATTCAATTGACTGTGCAAAAACAACCAATAAGAAAAAAACGAAAATAATGGAATCAATAAACCCATTATTAATCCAATCCAAATTTTATCTAACTTATCTAACATTGTTTATAATACATTTTTCAAATGATTAATATAATTATGAGCTGTTAAGTCATGTAACGTTGGAACAACAGTTACGTAACCTTCTTTCAAAGCCCATTCATCGGTATCTTCTGCGTTCGGTTCAAAGTTAACAAACTTACCAGTTAACCAATAATATGGTTTACCGTGTGGATCATGACGCTCTTCAAAATCTTCAACCCAATTTGCTTTTGCTTGCCTACAAACTTTCAACCCTTTAATTGCTTCTGCACTAAGTTTTGGAAAATTAACATTTAAACAAATGCCATTAGGTAATTTATCTTTTAATACTGAAGTTATAATCTTTTCAATAAATAAGGTTGTTCCACTAAAATCAGCGTCAAAGCTATAATCATTTAAACTAAATCCAATAGCTGAAGTACCTTCTAAAGAACCTTCTATGGCGGCACTCATTGTGCCAGAATAAATAACATTAATTGAACTATTACTGCCATGATTAATCCCCGAAATAACTAAATCAGGCTTTCTTGGTAATAATTTATTCACTGCCATTTTTACACAATCAACAGGCGTTCCGCTGCAGCTATATTCCTGTAATGCACCTAAATGGTAACTTGTTTTTTGTAACCTTAAAGAAGCGTTAATTGTAATAGCATGTCCCATTCCTGATTGAGGCTTATCCGGGGCAATTACATAAACGTCGCCAAATTTCATGGCAATACGAGACAGATGTAAAATACCTAAGGCATTTACACCATCATCATTTGTTACTAAAATTAAAGGTTTTTGTTGCATCACAACAAAGCTATTGTTTTTATAGATAAATTAAACTAAAAAAACATTTTGTTACGAATACCTACATGTTCAATTCTTACACCTATTAATCTACCAATTTTTATTATTTTTGTGTCAACTATTCATTATACTTATTATGAAAAAAATAATTAATACACCAAACGCACCCGCACCAATTGGTCCATATAACCAAGCGATTCTGGTTGGGGATAGTGTTTATGTATCGGGAACGATTGCGATGGATTTAGAATCTAAACAATTGATCAAAACGACTATTAAGGAAGAAACTAAAATCGTGATGGAATATTTAGGTGAAGTTCTAAAAGCTGCAGGTCTCAACTATGATCACATCGTTAAAACTACCATATTTTTATCAGATATGAATAATTTCGTTCATGTCAATGAAGTGTACAGTAGCTATTTTAAAGGTGATTTCCCTGCAAGAGCAACTATTCAAGCTGATAGACTGCCAAAAGATGCCAATGTTGAAATAAGCGTTGAGGCACGTGTTTTTTAAAATTTACTAGCTAGTATTTAATCATTTACGGCTTTTTTTGACAAAATCTCATATTTTTTGTTAAAAATTTGTTTTTTTAATTTTTTTTTATAATTTTACCTAAACCATTTTAATTAAAAGACCGTTATGAATATTTTTGTTAGCAATATTAGCTTTAAAGTAAGAGAAGAGGGCCTTACTGAATTATTTTCACAATATGGAGAAGTAACCTCTGCTAGAATTATAAAAGACAAGGAAACACGCAGAAGTCGTGGATTTGGCTTTGTTGAAATGTCTAATGACGAAGACGGTCAAAAAGCGATAGATGCTTTAAACGGTACAGAGCATCATGAAAGAGCGATTGTTGTTTCGCAAGCTAAAGGCAAAACAGAAAACGCTTAAAACATAAAAACAAATTAATAACAAAAATCCCCTTATGGGGATTTTTTAGTTTCTAATGGTTAATGCTCCTGTTCCACTGTCATAATTAGTGTAATACTGCTTGAGAGGCAAAGTAGCCGGACCTAAAAGTACTGCTCCGTCAATAATCTGCCATTTACTTCCACTAATTGTATCCTTTAGGGTAAAATTATCGGATTGCACTTTCACTTTTGCACTGGCGTTATCAGGTAAATAAGTAGAAGTTCTTTCTAAAGCTATAAAATCATTTGCACCAACATTCGTTTTACGATATATGATTAATCCATTAACACCTGCCCCATTAAAATACATCCAACCGCCAACAACTTGTATTTTAAAATTCAAGGGATCATTCGGGTAAATCGTTACATTTACATTTTGAAATGGAATTGGATCCTGAATTGTTTTCTTTTTACATGAGAAAATTATCATCATAAAAAAAAACAAAAAAAAGATTGTTTTTTTTTGAAAGTTTAATTTAGAATATAGCTTAAACAAATACATTTGTAACACAAATATACAATTCTTATATGAATTCTGAACCGAGCCAAAAACCTAAAAAACAAAACATATATCTTCCCATCATTTTGTCTTTAGTTCTAATTTCAGGGATTTGGCTAGGTTATTTTTTATCTATCAAAATAGGTACTTCAAATGGGAAAAACCAAAGCCAGCAAACCGCTACCAGTGAAAAAATAAATAGTTTGCTAGAGTTCATCGATTATCAATATGTTGATACTATCAATAAATCTGAATTAGTTGAAAAAACAGTAACAGCTATGTTACAAAGTCTAGATCCTCATTCTAGTTACATTCCAGCCGCAGAATTTGATGTGTCTAACGAAACATTAGAAGGTAATTTTGATGGCATAGGTGTTGAATTTAATATTATCAGAGACACCATTCGTGTTATAAATCCAATAGAAGGTGGCCCATCCGAAAAAGTAGGTATTAGAGCTGGAGATAAATTAATTAAAGTTGGGGATGAGAATTTAACAGGTAATAAAATAACTAATAAAAAAGTGTTTGAGACATTGAGAGGAAAAAGTGGGACAACAGTTAATGTAACTATTTTAAGAAATGGCGTAAAGAATCCTATGCCATTTAAAATCACAAGGGCGGCTATTCCTTTATATAGTTTAGATGCGGCTTATATGACTTCAGCTGATATAGGTTATATTAAAATAAACAAATTTGCCGCTACAACATACAACGAATATTTAAAAGCTTTTAATGATTTAAATAAACAAGGTATGAAAAAATTAATTTTAGACTTAAGAGGAAATCCAGGCGGATATTTAAATGCAGCCGTTGACATATCTGATGAGTTTCTAACGAATGGGCTACAAATTGTATATACACAAGGAAAAGCAAATCCTAAAAAAACATACAGAGCAACACAAAGAGGAAGTTTTGAAAAAAACAATCTCGTTATTCTTATCGATGAGGGAAGTGCCAGTGCCAGTGAAATTGTAGCAGGTGCCATTCAAGATAACGACCGCGGGTTAATCATTGGTCGAAGGAGCTTCGGAAAAGGATTAGTGCAAGACCAAATGCAATTACCAGATGGCTCTGCAATTAGATTAACTGTAGCGCGGTACTATACTCCAACAGGTAGATGCATTCAAAAACCCTATTCGGATGATAAAACAGAGTATTACAATGAAGAATTTGATCGCTATCAGCATGGTGAATTGCTAAATGCTGACAGTATAAAATTAGATAAATCCAAGCAATACAAAACACCCGAAGGAAAAATTGTATATGGAGGTGGCGGCATCATGCCAGACGTTTTCGTGCCTATTGATACTACAAAATCAAATCCATTTTTAAATAAAGTTTTTTATGCGGGACTTATAAATACATTTGCGTTTGAATATGCTGATAAAAATAGAAGAGAACTAAAAAAATATTCGAATTCAAAAACATTTATTATTCAGTTTAAAATTACAACTGCTATTTTTGACGAATTTTACGAATACTGCAAAAAGCAAAGTATGGAATTAGGAACTATAAATAAACAACAATCTAATATAGCTTTAGAGCCTTATTTAAAAGCACTAATCGGGAAAAACGCATTTGATAAAGACGCTTATTTTCCGATTATTAATAAAAATGATAAATGTATTATTAAAGCGATTGAAGAATTATCAAAATAAAAATTGTAATTTTAAAAAAAATGAATCTATGAAAACAACACTAAGTTTAATTTCAATTACACTATTTTCATTCTGCGCAACAAGATGCGGAAATAATAAACAAGAGGAAAATACAACTTCAATCGAAGTAACTGATACCATTCATCAACAAAAAGATACAGTGGCCATTGAAGAAGATGATGAAACTACTTATAAATTACCATCTGCTCTTCAAATTGCCTATGTATCTAAAAAGTCAGGTGCACCATTCAACGAATCTATTTTAAATAAAACTGAAAACCTTTCAAGGTATAATACCAGTAATTACAAACGTGCCGTTAACTTTGGTGTTTATAGTTCTGATTTAGCAAACTGTTTATTTAATAAAAAATACCAAGAATCGAAACGTTACTTAAAAGCATTAACTGAAACGGGCGCTACATTAGGTTTAAAACAAGCCTTTGAGAGTGATAAATTAGCCGAACGTTTTGATAAAAATATAAGTAACGAAGATACACTCGTTCAAATTGTTTCTAACGTTCAATTAAAAACAGACAACTTGTTTGAACAAAACAAACAAAAGCATATTACGGTTATTGCCTTTACTGGTGCTTGGATAGAGAGCATTTATATTGCAAACCAAGCTTATGCGCTACAAAAAAATAAAAAAATACTTTCGAGTATTTGCGAGCAACTGACATTTACTAAAACATTAATTAAAGCTTTGGAAGCGACTAAATTAAAAGAACCAGAAATGCCTGAACTACTTAATGCTATCTCTGAAATTAATAATGCATTCAATAATATTCCTTCTGTAAAAACAGCTACAGAAAATGATAGAGAGTTGAATTTTGACAAAATGAAATTTACAGATACTGACATGATTCCAACTATGGAATTAGTGAAAACTTTAAGAACTAAAATGATTAACTAATACTTGAAATAGAAGAAATATGAAAAAATATATAAACTTAACATGTGCCTTAATCGTTTTTCTAAGTACAACTTCGTTTCAAAATGGAGATATTTTATGCGATTCTAAAACATTGAAAGAAAAAGCGAAGAGTGCTTTAGGGCCTTATAAATATGATAGTTCAGAATTAACTCGTATTATTTATAAAAAAACAGAAACCGTTAAAGAGATTGAAATCCCTTTATTTATTGGAGAAAAATACCGTTTTATTTTTAATTTGGAAGCCCTTCCAAAAAATATTGAAATTCAAATTTACAATAAAGACAAAGATTCTAAAAACCGTAAATTATTATTTTCTTCAAAAGATGGAGGCATCGATAGAAAAGAATTACAATGGGAAGTTTCAAAGGTTCGTCAAGTCTATATCAACTACATCATACCGCCAACTGAAGATGGATCTTATAGTGGATGTGCTGTATTTATGATTGGTTACAAATAAACGATTTACAGAACCTTCTTATTTTTTAAAATAATCAAATTGCGAAAACTGTTTGATTCCTCTCAAAAAATATTGAAATACAATGTTTTTTGGCAATATAGCGGAATGAGTAAACACAAACCCTTGTTTCTGTAACATAACTTTTCTTTTATGTAATGTTGCTGGCAACATAGCGTAAAAAGCAAAATGCGCTTTGGCTACAGCAATGAAATGCAATCCATTTCCTTCTAACAAAAATTTATAAGCAGCAATGCCATCTAATATCATTCGGTAAATTAACTTGAAAAACAAGTTGGACGAATCCGCATTTTTAATGAGTGTAATGAGATTATTTCTGAAATTTAAATACGTTTTTTTAGGATTTATTTTATTCAAAGTTCCACCGCCAACATGATAAACAAAGGATTTTGGTTCAACGTATATTTTATAACCCACATTTTTCATTCGCCAACATAAATCAATTTCTTCCATGTGGGCAAAATAATCATTATCAAAACCATCCACTTCCCAAAATGCATGAGCCCTTACAAACATGCAAGCACCAGTTGCCCAAAAAACTTCTGTTGCGTCGTCATATTGATGATGATCAGCTTCTATGGTATTAAACAAGCGGCCTCTACAAAATGGATAACCGTATTTATCGATATAACCACCAGCTGCACCGGCATATTCAAAATCTGATGGCTGTTTAAAGTCTAATATCTTTGGCTGACATGCCGCTAATGATTTATCTTGTTCCATCAAATAAATAATTGGATTAATCCAATTATTTGTAACTTCTACATCAGAATTAAGAAGAATATAATAATCAGCCTCAATCTGTTTTAAGGCGATATTATAACCTTGAGCAAAACCATAATTATCAGAATTTCTAATAATTTGAACATCTGGATAGTGTTCTTCTAAAAACAAATTACTCTCATCAGTGGAAAGGTTGTCCGCAACATAGATTTTTGCGCCTTCACTGTGCTTAATTACGCTTGGTAAAAATTGTTCTAAAAATAATTTTCCATTCCAATTTAATATAACAATGGCCACATGAGCATTTAATACCATATACTATCTTGGATTAATGAAATCATCTTCAAAATTATTACCGTATGTTTTTATTGGCGAATTGTCATCCACATTTTGTTGTTTCTGCATTCGCTTTACTAATCTAAACTTCCAATTAGGATCTATTTTTTCACCTCGAACATCCGAGTATAAAAGTTCATAACAGTCGTCGGCTATTGCGAAATTTGCAAATACAAATTTTTTATTGGTAAAAAAGTGATTAGTGGTTTTATCATAAATTCGATAATACTGCCAAACTTCGTAAGGATACGTATTTGGCGAACTATTGACTTGGTTACGTTGATTAGGTTTTCCATATTGCAAATAAACTCTACCTCTATCTGTATAATACCCTTTTTGTTTTCCACATTTAAACATGGCGTTCGTTTCCTTAACATCTTTTAAATGTTGCACACATACCATCAATGGATCTAACGAATCGCTTGCGTATGATTTCCAATATTCAATTAAATAATTCTGCATATTGGTTCTATTTTTATTTTCAAGTTGCGTCTGTTGCCAAGCACGATCCGTTGTTTTTGAAATAGGCCATAAACACTCTATAAACTCCTTTAATGTGTCGGTACTTTGAATGGAATGAAAAAATAAATCAATGGTAGAATTAGCTAATAGTTCATTAGCCACTGGCTTAAAAACTGATTGACGCTGGAAAAAATATTTTTTCTGGGCACGTAATGCATTCACAGAATCTCGTACCTCAATCACTAAATTATAATTTCCAGTTGGCAAAGAAGTAATGTCAAATTGCGCTAATAATGGGTTTACCCTACTCGCTTTTTGTTTTTGAAAACCTGCCAAATTATTTACTTTAATTGCCGTTTCATTATCTTCAAGATAATAGGTATAAATAAATTTAGAATTTTTTCCTAATAAGGTATCAGCATTATAAGATTCAAAATAAAACTTAAGTTGGTTTTGAGTAGCAGGAAAATAATTGACTGTATAAGGAATTAGATCGTAACCATTTTTTGAGAATGTACTCGAACCATTACTTTTTGAATAAGATTCCAAGGTCTGAATATCAGAAGTTTCAATTTTTTTGTCTCGATGAAATAATACAGTAATGTTTTCTGTATGAGTTGTTATCGCATTTGGAAATGCATTATCAATAACACTAAACTTTAAGGTATATTGACCGTTTGGCAGAGAAAATCGTTGATTATCAATAAAAGAAGGAGAATTAATTGAATCTTTGGCGATAGGACTCCATAAATTATATGAAAGTTTCTTAATGCTTTCATTTTCTTTAAAAATTTCCCATGTCAGCGTTACACTCGCTTGTAACCCAGTTTTTTTTGGTAAATATTTAACGCTATTCCCAGAAATGGTAAGGTAAGTTTCTAAATATGGATTTGAATACATGGAATTAAATACTCCGTAATTGAAATATACCTTAACGCTAGAAATACCAATAATACTAGAAAATAAAGCAAAAAGCAGAAATAATATCCTCATGGTTGTATAATCACATTGAAGTGAGCGTGAAAATTTATCTAAAATTACTAAAAAAATAATTGAAAATAATTGTTGTAAAACAAAAAAATATATTACTTTTACGCACTCTCTGGAGAAATGGCAGAGTGGTCGATTGCGGCAGTCTTGAAAACTGTTGTACCGTGAGGTACCTGGGGTTCGAATCCCTATTTCTCCGCTGAATAAATACATAAACCCTTAACTAGAATTAGTTGAGGGTTTTTTGTTTGAGACCATTTGATTTAAAACAACAAATACAAAACCTTTTTAAAATTATAATTACATTTATAACTGTAATCAGATAAATGATTATATACAATTATGTTATTTACAAAACGCCATTTTTCAATTCAAAAAACAAAACTTTTTTCATCACTGTTTGAAAACTACATTCAAAAAGATGAAACTGTAAAGCCGTTTTACAAATATCATTTCGGCAAAAACGATTTTGAAGCATATATTACCGAAGAACATTTTAATTATTTAAACAGACCCGTTTTAGTTGAAAGCTTATTAAAGCAAACTCAATTAGTAACTAATACCTCTTCAAAAACAATTGAGTCAATTCGTTTATTAAATAAGGATAATACCTTCACTGTGACTACTGGCCATCAGCTTTGCTTATTTTCAGGACCATTGTATTTTATTTATAAAATAATTTCTGCTATCAATTTATGTAAAACGTTAGCTGAAAAATTTCCGAATAAAAACTTTGTGCCTGTATATTGGATGGCAAGTGAAGATCATGATTTTGAAGAAATTAATCACGCCAACGTGTTTGGGAAAAAGGTAGTTTGGAATTCGGAAGAGAAAGGAAGTGTTGGAAATTTTAAAACAGAAAATTTAAAAGATGCTCTTCTAGAACTAAAAACTATTTTAGGTGATAATGAAAATGCAACTCACTTAATTAAACTATTTGAAGATGCCTATTTAAAAAATAAAAACTTAGCCGATGCCACAAGATACCTTGTCAATGTTCTGTTTGGAGAATATGGATTAATAACATTAGATGGAAACGACAAAGATTTAAAAGGATTATTTAAAGAAGAGTTTAAAACTGATGTATTTAAAAACACCTCTTTCGAAATTGTTTCTGAAACAATTAACAAATTAAAAGAAAAATACAGTGCCCAAGTTTCGCCTCGATTAATCAATGTGTTTTATACAGAACAAAACTTAAGAGAACGGATTGAATTGAAAGACAATCGTTATCACGTTTTAAATACAGAAATCAGTTTTAGTAAAGAAGAATTAGAAGATATCATTGATACAAATACCGAAAAACTAAGTCCGAATGTGGTTTTACGACCATTATACCAACAAAAAATATTACCAAACATTGCTTATGTGGGTGGTCCAGGCGAGTTAGCTTATTGGTTGGAATACAAAACCATGTTTGAACAATATAAAATCAATTTTCCAATTTTAATGCCTCGTCATTTTGCTATTATTATTGATAAAGGCACACAAAACAAAATCAAAAAATTAAATTTAGAAACAAAATCCATCTTTACAGATGGTGAAGATTTGGTAAAAGCATTTATCAAAACTGAACATGCTGATGTTAATTTAAATAATTTTAATTCGCCATTAACTGATGTGTTTAATTCTATAACAGAACTTGTTTCAGCGATTGATAAATCTCTAATTGGTAGTGTTGAAGCTGAAAAGCAAAAAACATTAAATGGAGTTTTATCGCTTAATCAAA
>JBIISW010000230.1:0-3039 GCA_044340865.1 Bacteroidia bacterium
GCTTGATAGTGGATATATCGTTGCAGGTTCAACCAGTAGTTTTGGCTTTGGTAATACGGATATGTATTTAGCAAAGCTTAATAAAATGGGTGAGGTGGTGTTTCAAAAAACCTTTGGCGATTATAATAATGAAACAGCTAAAAGTGTTATTCAATTATCAGATTCAAGTTATGTGATACTTGGTTATACAAATTCATTTGGTGTGGGTGGCTATGATATGTATTTGGTTAAGGTTGATAAAATGGGGCAATTAGTTTGGCAAAAAAATTATGGTGGTGTTGATTGGGATTTTGGTTATAGTTTAAAACAAACCACAGATGGTGGCTTTATTATCGCAGGTACTACCTATAGTTTTGGACGAGGCAATGCAGATGGCTATGTTATTAAAACGGATGCTTTAGGAAATGTGGTATGGTCTAAAACATTTGGTGGAAGTCAGGATGATGAATTTAAATCAGTTATTCAAACATCTGATGGAGGTTATGCACTGACAGGTTATACTAAAAGCTACTCAGATATAACCTATGGTGATATGTGGGTTTTTAAAATCAATGCATTAGGTGATTCTACGTGGTGTAAATTTTATGGTGGAGTTAAAGAAGATTTTGGTAATTGTATCATTGAGCATCCAAACGGAGATTATTTAATTGCAGGAGCGAAACAATCCACAACTACTGATTTTTTAGAAGCTTACGCCTTAAGAATTAATAATAGTGGTACAGTTGGTTTTCAGTTTTTAGATAATGATGTTTCAAATGATCGTGTGTTTAATTCCATAACGGTTTCAAAACGTAATAGTAATATTGTGACACTTATTGAAAAAGAGAATTTTCCTGGTTATAATTTACAATTTAAAATACTGGAGTTAAACGTTAATTTATTTTATTTGAATGCAACAGATTACGGTTCTCTTGATTATGATGAAACGTTTTCAATTATTGCAACATCAGATAAAGGTTATGCGGCCGTTGGATATACAAAAGGCTATGGAGCAGTCTTAACAGATGTGTATGTTGTAAAAACAGATTCTATGCTAGTGGGCGGTAATTATAGCATTGTGGGCATTAATGATGTGGATAAAAAAGCATCTATGATTTCAGCTTTTCCTAATCCAGTTAAGGATTTATTGATATTGAAATTTGAACATGTTTCAACTTTATCTTCTATTTCACTGTATGATTCGTATGGAGTAGAATTAGATTTGAAACAAAATGTTTGTCAAAAATCAACTCATGAAATTCAAATTGATGTGAAGGATTTAACGAATGGAATTTATTTTTTAAAGATTGAAGAATCAGTCAAAAAAATAATCGTTAGCCATTAATTTATTTCAATTGCTTTAAATATAGTTGAATTGTATTTTCTAATCCAAAATACAATGCATCACTTATTAAGGCGTGTCCAATAGAAACTTCTAATAAATTTTTGGTGTACTGTTTAAAATAAGCTAAGTTTTGTAAACTTAAATCATGACCCGCATTGACGCCTAATCCTAATTTTACGGCGAGTTCAGAGGCTGCTATAAATGGTTTAATCACGTCTTCTTTCTTTGTATTATAAAAGTGAGCGTAAGATTCCGTGTATAATTCGATGCGATCCGTTCCAGTTTCTTTCGCGCCTTCTATCATGTTTAAATCAGCATCTACAAAAATAGACGTTCTTATTCCAGCTTTTTTAAAAGTTGCTATTATTTCTGTAAGGTAGTTTTTATGAGTAATGGTGTCCCAACCATGGTCAGAGGTAAGCTGTCCGTCGCTATCAGGTACTAAGGTTACTTGCTCTGGCTTTACATCTAAAACTAAATCCACAAATTTTTGAATTTTAGGATTTCCTTCAATATTAAATTCTGTTTTTAATAGTGGTTTTAAATCATACACATCTTGATAGCGAATGTGCCTTTCGTCTGGTCGCGGATGCACTGTAATGCCCTGCGCACCAAATCGCTCTGCATCTAATGCTACTTGAATTAAGTTGGGTGTATTTCCTCCTCGAGCGTTTCTTAATGTGGCTATTTTATTGATGTTTACTGAAAGTTTTGTCATGATATATTATATAAATCGATGTTTAATTTGGTTATTTGGTGTCATACAAGTTTCTGTTTTGCCAAACCACTTGTATCTGTTTTTAGCAATATAATTATAAATACTGTTTCTAATAAATAATGGCACAATAATAAAAAAATAGAGTAAAGGTAAACCACCTTTCAAATAGGTTGTAATTTTTATCGCGGCAGTCGATTTTGTATAAAGAATATTATTTTCAACTAATAAAACGCTTTTAGCATCCTGTAATTTAAAAAAATCTTGAATTTCTTTTCCAGTTTCAGATTGTAACGAACAAAATAAAAGTTCAGGTTTTTTTTCGTGTTTTAAAATAAACTGAATGGTTTTATTGCAAAAGTTACATTCACCATCAAAAAGAACAATAGATTTATTTAAATAAGTTGAGTTCATCAGGGCCTAATAGTTATAGAGTAGGGGTCAGCAGCAACTTCTGTTTTCTTATTTAAAAGTTCCATAGTTAATATATTAAAATAATTTAAAAATCCATTTCTTCCACATACGCCTGAGTGATGCGGTGTAGGGCCAGTAACATTAATATTTCTACTTGCTACAATTAAATAGCCGTTGATGTCATCAATGGCTATTCCATGCGGTTCGTATCCTACTTTATAGTTTGTTCCTACAAATGTATTCATATCAATGACTGTTACAGAACCTTTTATTTTAGGATTAACGTTTGGATCATTTTCACAGCTAACATATAATTTATTGGTTAAGTTACTTTTTGCCATTTCCAACGGATATACACCCGTAGGAATAACATGCAATAAATTATCACCAAGCCTACTAAAAACTCTAATTTCATTGCTATTTTGACAACTTACAAAATAGTTTGTTCCGTCTGGTGAAAATATAATTTCATGAGGATCTAATGAAGATAAAGAACTCGGCGCTTGTGTTGGGTCTAATCTGATTTGAATAGGTAAGCTCGAAAATCCAGTATCTATTTTAAAAATAAAATTGCCTGTTTGGCTTG